>JAWOBN010000019.1:0-5234 GCA_046484245.1 bacterium
TCAGCAATTTACGGGGGGATTTGAACAGGAAGGACAATAAACAGTATGCTGATGAGACGCGTCTCAGGAAGATATTCAATAATATAGACAAACTGGTGGAGGATAATGATTGATAGCAGTAAGTCTTTCCTCATAAGAAAAAGTCACTGAATATAATTATTATGTATTGTTTTTTCTTAATAAAAAAAGCATTTAGCAAAGCGATTGATGTACTGACGGTGAGGCTAGCACATTCTCATCAGCACCGGATTATCGGGAGTGGACGGATTGAGCAAAGGTGCTTTCTGAGAACTGTCCTCGCCTCATGACCTTTATGAGGAAACATATCTCTTTCAAGTACTTTATTTTGAGGAATAAATTACTCCTTGACAGATTCTGTAAAATAATTCAAAATACATATATGAGATTGCTTTTTGTTCTATTCTTATTACCTGTCATTCTCTCAGGCAATCCTGTTGTCAATGAGGTGATGGCAAATGTGAGGGGTACTGACTCTGGCATAGGAACGCCGGGAGACAGGAATGAGTATGTGGAGATATATAATTGCGGTCCGGATACTGTCTTTATAGGTGATCTGATGATAACAGATTATGATGCTGTGGACAATATCGTAATGTGGCCTGACACCGGGGTTTATCCAGGCGGTATTGTCAATAGAGAGTATCTGCCTCCCGGGTATTACGGTCTTATACTGGACCCTGAATACACAATGACGGGAGACAGTGCATATTATATGCCTTACAATATACCCGGTTCTGCATATGTTTTTACTGTGGGTAATACAACAATAGGAGACGGCTTGTCTGCAAATGACTGTATAATGCTCATGGATAATGACAGTAATACACTCAGTACATACGGAACACCCGGTGAGGAGGATGATTTTCCCTATGATCCGGGTGACGGAGTGTCAATGGAGAGGATCAATCCTTATTACAGTGACAATTACAGTACATGGCTGCCCTCTGACAGTTTTACACCCGGTTATGCAAACAGTGTTTACAGGTCCGGGGCTGTCATAGACAGTATATGGACAGAGCAGTTTAGTGACAGTGTGAGAATTACTGTCAGATTTATCCCCTCAACAGTGGAGACAGATACATTGATATGCCAGACACCCCGGGGTAATGAATATTATGCAATTGAAGACAGTGTCATGCATATTATACTTGAGCAAGGCGGATATACTCTTGTCAATCTCCATACATCCGGATGCGGAGAGAAGCACTCCGTCCTTATTGATAATGTAAGATACACCGGTTCTCTGGTGATAAGTGAATTCATGGTGAAGGGGGACAGTGAATGGATTGAGCTGTATAATCCCCACAGTTTGGATTTTCACGGAGGCAAACTTACTCTTATAAATAATGATACACTAATCATAAATAATATTGAGATTCCGGCTGATTCATACATTGTACTGGCATATGATACACTGAATGTCAAAGCCCGGTACCCGCTGCTTGAAATGAATCTCTTTGAATGTGATCTTTTCACATTGCCTGACAGGCCGGATACTGTGCAGATGATATACTCCTATATGCTGCTTGACTCTGCTGTGAGGGGATTTGAGAATGCTGATGCTTCCATAGAGAGACTCTCGCCCGGTATTGAGGGATACAGGCAGTATAACTGGGATAATTCAGTGAGTTTCCGGGGGGCGACCCCGTCAGGTGTCAATTCATTGAACAGGGAGTCAATTGAAGGTGAAAATAGAGTCTCGGCAAGGGACAGGATTATTACCCTGTCAAACCCCGTCATGATGCTGGACATATACACAGAATTCAGTTCATGCTATCTCACATGTGATATATACTCAGAACTCGGCACAAAGATAGAAACAGTATTCGCCAATGAGCATATTCCCGGTATTGCGTCCATACCTGTCAGATGTAATACTCTGAGCAATGGGGTTTTTGTGCTGCTTGTAAAAATAAAAAATGATGAGCAGTATTTTACTGAAAAAATACTCTTTACAGTGAGGAGATAATCACTTCTTCTTGATAGCCCTTTTGACATCAGTGGCAAACATCTTGCCCTGGATCCACCTGACTTTGTCATTGAGCCGTTTCTTGGAGTTTATGTTTTTCTTAAGCTTCTCAATATACTCCATGTACCGTTCCCATATATTGTCAAAACTGGTCAATTTGAGCAGTCGCGTAAAATGATTTGTTTTCTCATCCTTGTCAAGGTGCTCTGCTGCTTCCATATTGAATACAGCAAATACATCAGGATAACAGACAGACAGCATGGCAAATGACAGTTCAAGGGGCAGATTCCATTCATTATGCAGATAATCCAGTTTAGCTTTGTCATCCTCAATATTAAAGAGGTCTCTTGATATTTTCTTGACAACAAAATCAAAATTATTCTGAAATCTCTTGGGAATGGATTTATCCCTTTTGCTTTTCTTGAGGAGTTGTTTCTTTATCTTCTTGGGATCAACATCCTCACACCATATCAGTATGCAGTAAAAGTCAAATGCATCTATTCTGTGATTACTGTTGAATTGTTCACTGACATTGAAGAATATGTAATTTTCCAGATAATAATAATGAAGAAAATCCTCTTTCTTGTACATTATGCCTCCTAAACGATAAAATATCTTATTCATTATACATTAATATCCACTTTAGGTCAAATGACAATTGATTTTTTCTGATAAAGCCGTAAAATATCATTATGGAAAAACATGTACTCGTTGTGCTTAATCCTGTTGCAGGTAATTGTAAAGCTGTAAATGCGATTCCCCGCATAGAGAGAAAACTGCTTGATGCAGGCATAGATTTTGACATATATACCACACGGTTTCAATATGATGCACAGAGAAACATCAGAAAACATATTAAATCCTCAACTGAGGAGATCATTGTTGTCGGGGGTGATGGAACAGTCAATGAGGTTATCAATGGCATATACCCGGATATGCTTCCTGTCAGGCTTATCAGTGCCGGAACAGGTAATGATCTGCTCAAGATGCTTGACAGTGTTTCCTTTAAAGATGATTTCCTTAAATGTGAATTTGAGGAAATTGATATGTTCAGTGTGAATGGCCAATTGGGTATAAATGCACTGGGTATTGGATTTGACGGCGAGGTTGTTAATGCAATGAATAAGAACAATACGCCTTTTCAGGGAATAATTGCCTATATGATATTTGTAATACAGAAACTCCTCTTTTTCAAACCGCCTGCATATACAATTGAATACAATAACAGAATAAAGAGCGGGAATTATTATATACTGCTTGTTTCCAATGGGGAAGCTATCGGGGGCGGATTCTATCTCAATCCATTTGCGAAACTCAGTGACAGTGAACTGGATCTTTGTCTTATCAGTGATATGCCGATGTATTTAAGGCCTCTCATGATGGTCAAGGTATTGATGCTCAAGCATATGAGTGACAGCCATGTATTTTTTGACAGATTGAAGAAAATAAGAATAAGATCGGACAGACCCGTACTTGCCCAGCTTGATGGTCAATTGATAGAAGAAGATGAGTTTACTGTTGAAATTGCAGAGAGGAAACTCAGTATTCTCGGTGTAAGATTCACGGTGAAATAACCCTGTGTATCATATCAAGGAGCTCTTTCCTGTCAAATGGTTTTGAAAGGAAATGCCGGACACCCTTTTTCCTCAGTTCATCCGTCTGTTCTTCAACACTGTACCCTGTGATGACAAGCACCTTTATATCCGGGAATATTTCCCTCATCTTATCATAGGTTTCACTGCCGCTCATAACAGGCATGACAATATCCAGAATGACAAGGTCCACTTCCCCGTAATGCTCCTTGTAATAAGATAATCCCCTCAATCCGTTCTTGAATGTAATAATACTGTAATCCGTGTCACTGAGGAATTCTTCAGCAAGCAATCTGATATTCTCCTCATCATCAATTAATATGATATTCGCTTTATATGACTTATCGGGTAATTCTTCTTTGTGCTTCCAGACATATTTTCTTTCTGTAACCGGCAGTACTATTGCGAATTCAGAACCCATGCCCGGTTCGGAATTTACTGAAATGCTCCCATTGTATTTCTTCACTGTACCGTAAACACTTGACAGCCCCAGGCCTGTTCCCTTTTTCTCTTCCTTGGTTGTGAAGAATGGCTCAAATATCCGGGATATAGTCTGTTTATTCATGCCAATGCCATTATCCCTGAACACAATCCTTATGCTGTTGTTTAACCCATCAGTCCCGGGAACATTCTCTGTAGTAATGCGTATATACCCCTGTCCTGTTATTGCATCCCTTGCATTGAGCCCGAGATTGATGATCATATTCTCCAGCTGTCCGGGATCACCCAGTACAATGCTTCTGGCAGCATTGAGCCGGGTCTCTATTTTGATCCTCTTGTCAAATGTTGTTCTGAACATCTCAACACTCTCGTCAATAATACTGTGAATATCAGTGTATTCCTTTGAATAATGCCCTTTTCTGGCAAAAGTAAGGAGATGTTGTGTGAGCTTCTTGCCCCTGTATGATGCCTGTTTGATCTTATCAGCGTATTTCATCATCTCATTGTTTGAACGGCTCAGTATGATATCGGCATTGCCCAGTATCACGGTGAGGATATTGTTGAAATCATGGGCAATACCGCCTGCAAGCTGCCCTATGGCTTCCATTTTCTCCATATGCTTGATCCTGTCTTCAAGCTTCTCTTTCTCCTCTTTGATTGCTGTTCTCTGCGATAAATCACTCAGTATGATATAAATGATATTTTCATCTTCATTTATTGTCACAGGATAAGCTTTCAGTTCAACAGGCAGATGCCTGCCCTCACTGTTTTCTATTTCAACATTGACTGATCTGTCTGAGCTGTCAGCAAGATAATCAAAGAATAATGCTGATGAATTGTAATCATCATTTTTGAGAATATCATAAAAACTGATGCTGCTTAACTCTGAGTGACCGTATCCAAGCATCTGTCTGCCATTTGAATTAACATCAATAATTGAACCGTCAGGCTTGATTATAAGCACTGCATCCAGTGACTGGGAGAATAGGGATCTGTATTTATTTTCAGAAAGACCCAGTTCATAATTCTTAATCCTCTGAACATTGAACATTGTTACTGCAAGTATGAGGAAACCGAGAGCAAAACCGGTGAGTATCTGTATTACATGGCGTTTTACAATCAATTCCCTGAACCAGTAATCATCAGGAATATCCATGCCAAGTGAAGCAATTACCCTGCCGCCTTCACTGTATATGGGTGAAGCAACTGAG
>JAWOBN010000037.1:0-36539 GCA_046484245.1 bacterium
AATGTCTCAAGTACATCCTCAGGGGATTTGCCTCTCTCAAAATATATTTTACCCTCATACCTGAATGCCCTTGCCTTTTCCAGTGAAATACCCTTCATCTTTATGGTCTTGTTCAGATACCTCAATGAATTGGAGTATTTGCCCTGATTGAAATATACAGAGGCAATATTGTTATATATATCCGCCTTGATAATATCACCCTTTGCATAACGGAGGAATCTCCTGAACTTCTTCAATGCGGATTCATAGTCAATATGCTTCAATCTGAGTTTGCCGATATTATAATTTATGAATTCCCTTAAATACTTGTCATTCATCAGATTATAAGCTCTTTCAAGGAAGTATTCCGCCAATTCATCAGAGTGTGCATTGGACTGGCTCATATAGTAAAGACCCTTCTCCATACTGATATATCCCTGATTGTAAAGATCAATGAATATATCCACTGCATAGGGGTCAAACTGTTTACCCTTATTTGCCCTCAGTTCACTGACAGCATAATTCTCCGCATTGATCTCTTTTTTATAGCTCCTGTTTGATGTCATTGCGTCATAGGCATCACAGACAGATATGATGCGGGCAATGAGGGGTATCTCATCATGCTTGAGGCCGTCGGGATATCCCTTGCCGTCATATCTCTCATGATGATGGCGTATTGCCTCCTGAACACCCTCAACATAACGGAATGAACCGAGGAGATGAGCTCCGTAAAATGCATGTCTTTTCATTTCAACAAACTCATACTTGGAGAGTTTCTTGCCGCTCTTTAAAATATCAATGGGAACTTTGACCTTTCCTATGTCATGCAGTATGGATGCAAGATACAGTGCATCCATTTGCCTGGAAGAAAGATTCATCTTCCTTCCCATTCGCACTGCATATTTCTGAACCCTCTCGGAATGCCCCAATGTATAGACATCCCTTGAGTCCATTACATCAGAAAGATATTTTATTGTGTTGAGAAAGAGTTCTTCATTCTCAAAGGATTTGAGAAAATCCATTTTTGCTTTCATATCACTAATTGTAAAATGTTATACCCGCATTGTCAATAGTCACGTTATTCCTCAAAAATAAAGTACTTGAAAGATATATGTTTTTTCATAAAAGATATGAGGCGAGGACAGTTCTCAGAAAGCACCTTTGCCAACCCGTGCATAACCGATAATTCGGTGCTGATGAGAATGTGTGAGCCTCACAGTCATTACATCAATCGCTATGCTCAATGCTTTTTTTTAAGAAAACAAGCATTACATAATAATTATATTCAGTGACTTTTTCTTATGAGGAAAGATGTAGTCATTCAATTTTCATCTGTTTCTTGCGGAGTTTGTTTGCGAATCTGTGCGCCTCATCCCTTATCTCCTTTATGAGCTTGAATGCAGGGCTTCTGGCAGGTATCATCACTTTGGAGAGATCGGAGGCATAGACCTGATCGGGTCTCTTTGCCAATGAGAATACTGCAATATCCTTGCCCATTTTTTCAATGGCATTCTCCGCTGCCTTGAGCTGCCCCTTGCCTCCGTCAATAAGCACCATGTCCAGGGGGTATTTTTCTATGTATCTGCCTAATATGTGTGATATTGCCCTGTAGTCATCATTGCCTATATAATCCAGTTTATAATACCTGTATCCGGATTTCAGCGGTTTGCCGTTCTTGAAGAGCACTACTGCACCGGCTGTCCATTTGCCTGAGAAATGGGAGATGTCCACACCGCCTATCAGTGCGGGTATTCCGGGGAGCCTCAGTATATTCCGGAGTTCTTTCAAGCGCGCAGGGATATAGTCCCTCTCCGCTTCCTTGACCAGCATGTCTTCAGCATTATCCTCAGCTATTTTCATCAGCTTCTTGTCTGTGGGTGATTTATTGACAACCCTTATCTCTATTCTTTTTGTGAATATATCCGATAATTCTTCTCTCTCTACTTCAATGGGCACAACAAGAATGGAAAAATCATCATACTCAACCAGATTATAATAATCCTCCAGTAATTCCTTCAGCACTATACTGTCAGGCATTGAAGCAGGCACGCTGAACCGCTGTTTGAAGATATCCGTTATGACCCCGTCCCTCATCTTGACAAGTACAAACACACCGCGGTTCTTGTATCTTTTCATTGCTGCACCGTCCCTGCTGTTGGATTTTAGGCCTGTCTGATGCCCGCGCCTTATATGCCTTCTTATTATCTTTATTGTATCTCTTATCTCAGCAGCCCTTTCATAATTCTTCAATGAAGACTCCTCGTCCATCTTCTCTTTCAGTATGTCCAGCATATTGCTGTAATTGCCTTTCAGTATGGCCTTCACCTTGTCAATACTGCGCGCATAAGCTTCCTCTGTCATCTCCCCTGTGCAGGGTGCTGAACATTTGTCCATCTGGTATTCAATACACGGTTTGTCCGGCAATTTGCCTTTGCATTTTCTCAATCTGTAAATATCATTGAGCATCTCTATTATGCCTGTGACAAAATTTATGGATGTATAGGGACCGAAGTACACCCCCTTTTCCGTTTTATCCCATGCATATTCAATGAGGGGATACTTGTCATCCGTGATCCTTATAAAGGGGTATTTGTTGGAATCCTTGAGCATCACATTGTAACGGGGCTGATGCCTGCGTATCAGATTATACTCCAGAAGCAATGCTGCTTCCTCATTGCCTGTTATCTTATAGTCAATGCTCTTTGTGTTTCTCTGTATGAGGGGAACCTGAATTCTGTTATCCCTGCCCGGTTTGAAATACTGTCTTACCCTCTTCTTTATGCTTTTGGCTTTGCCGATGTATATGATTCTGTCTTTGCTGTCTCGGAAAAGATATATGCCTGTTGCATCAGGCAGTGAATCCAGGTCAATCATAGAAATCATTTATTGTCTTGACAACAGTATGTACTTCACTGTCTTCAAGTTCGGGATATACAGGGAGGGACAAGACCATGTCAGAATACCTCTCTGCATTCTTCAGGTCTCCCTTGCGGAAATTTCTTATTGCCTTCTGCCTGTGAAGGGGCAGGGGATAATGCACAGCTGTCCCTATGCCGCGTTCACTGAGATATTCTCTCAATGCATCCCTCTTTTCCACTCTCACTGTGTATTGATGATATATGCTTTTTGCATTGTCCTGTTCAACAGGCCTTTGAACTGCTTCATTGAGGGTATTGTTGTATATGTCAGCTATCTCCCTTCTTCTCTGATTCTTGCTGTCCAGGTTTTTGAGCTTCACACTGAGCAATGATGCCTGGATTGCATCCAGCCGTGAATTGAAACCGTGTATCTCGTGATTGTATTTCTTTGCCGAACCGTGAGCCCTCAGCATATCAATATTCTGTTTATCCCCGTCACTCTTTGATATAACAGCACCTCCGTCACCCGCACAGCCCAGATTCTTCGTCGGATAGAAGCTGAAACAGGCAAAATCACCCATTGAACCTGTCTGTTTATTATTATAAAGGGCTCCTGCTGACTGGGCGCAGTCCTCAATGATCTTCAGATTATTATTCGCGCATATTTCCCCGATCGCATCCATATCACAGGGATTGCCGTAGAGATGAACAGGAATCACTGCTTTTGTCTTGTCGGTTATGAGCGGTTCTATTTTACCGGGATCCAGGTTCAGTGTCTGCGGGTCAATATCGGCAAACACCGGTACAGCACCGATATCCTGTATTGTCTCAGCTGTTGCAATGAATGTGAAGGGTGTTGTAATAACCTCGTCGCCTCTTCTTACTCCTGCAGCAATAAGTGAAAGGCGCAGCGCATCTGTGCCGCTTGCAACACCCGAGCAGTGCGATGCACCCAGATACTGCGCAAAATCCTCTTCAAATGACCGGACATACTTGCCCAGGATAAATGCCCCATCATCCATAACATTCTCAATAGCACTGATATATTCCTCTCTGTACAATTTATACTCGCGCGAAAGATCCAGTATATTAATCTTCATATTCCTTTACCTCTCTGTCCTTTATTGAATATTTCCTGCCGCATTCACATTGATACTCACCCGAATAATCCGGAGCAATACCATTCATTTTCTCGCCGCATCTGCATACAAAACCCCTGAGACGTCCGGGATTACCCATTACAAGCCCGTAGTCGGGCACATCACGGGTAATGACCGAGCCTGCTCCCACAAGAGCCCAGCGGCCTATTGTATTGCCGCAGATAATTGTTGCATTGGCTCCGATTGATGCCCCCTCTCTGACCTTTGTGCCTATCCAGTCGCCATTCTTCGGAAACGGCGCTCTGGGATTGATGTCATTGGTGAACACCATACTGGGACCGAGAAATACATCGTCCTCAATCTCCACCATTCCGTAAACAGATATATTGTTCTGCACCTTAACCCTGTTTCCTATGACAGCCCTGCTCTCAACAGTGCATGACTGACCGATTGTGCAGTTCACACCTATCTTTGCACCGGGCATTATATGCGAAAAATGCCATATCTTGGTGCCCTCTCCTATTTCAGCCCCGTCATCAACACAGGATGAAGGGTGAACAAAATAATTCTTATCCATTATCCTTATCCTTGAACCACTTTATTGTTTTTTCAAGCCCCCTGTCCAGGTCAGTGTATTTCTCTATATCATAATCCTGAAGCAATTTGCCGCCGTCCAGTACAGATGACATCAATTCCCCTGCCCGCCTGTCTTTCTTCACCGGATTTTTGGTGTATTCGGGGAAATATGCTTTTATCTTGTCATACAGTGCTTTAACTGATGTCTTCACCCCTGTACCTACATTGTATATTGATTTATTGCCCTTTGTCATTGACAGAATATTCGCTTCAACAATATCATCCACATATATATAGTCCCTCATCATATTGCCGAAACCGTACAGTATGCATTCCTCGTCAGCCTTCATATTGTCAATGAATATTGATATGACGCCTGCTTCACCCTTTGCATTCTGTCTGGGCCCGTAAACATTGGCATACCTCAGTATTGTGTACTCCAGATTATGTTCCTCCCCGAAGAAGCGTATATACATCTCATCGGAATATTTGGAAATACCATAGGGTGATTTGGGGTCTGCGGGGGTGTGTTCATCAGCAGGTTTTTCAACATTGCCGTACATAGCCCCTCCTGTTGATGAGAACACTATTTTCTTTGCATTATTATTGACAGCACTCTTCAGCAGATTGATTGTTCCTATGATATTGATCTCCGCATCCCTCTGGGGATTCTGAGATGCTTTTCTCACATCAATCTGTGCTGCTGCATGGAAGACAATGTCATAATTAAATTTCTCAAAGAGACCTTCTATCTTCTTGCTGTTTGATATATCCGCCTTGTGAAACTTTGCCTTCTTATTGATATTGCGCTCACGACCTGTTGACAGGTCATCTGCAATATGTACTTCATGACCCATATCAACAAGATTATCTGATATATGTGAGCCTATAAATCCTGCTCCTCCTGTTACAAGTATTTTCATAATCTGTAAACTCCTTTGATTCCTATTGATTTATTGATACTGCTGTTACCTGTTATATTATCAAAATTACTGTATTTTTCAATCTCCATATTGACTGCAGCATCAAAATTCCTGTTTATTCTATAGATGAATTCTGCTGACCAGTGATTGGTCTTCTGTACAATACCTGACGGGAATTCAGGATGGGGGTCTCCCCCTTCATCTTCAAATGGCAGGTACAGTGTGCCCTCACCCTTTCTTGAGTAATAATACCGGGCAGTCAATTCAATCCCATGCTTGAAAAAATAATGCAGCTCAAAACCTATAAGATCGGAGTCAGGTCCGGTAAAATAACACAATGGGGAATCATAATACCTGTATTCCGCATCATCATGCTGATGCGTGCCTGTCCATTTTGTGAGCAGAGCATATTCAATATCCAGATACGCATTGGGAATAAAATTCATAGGTACTGAAACATTTGCAAGAATCCCCACCTTATCGGGATTGAATGGCCTTGTTTCATCATACTGGAAATCATCTATGAATACTTCAAGTGAGAACGGCCATCCCTTTACTGAATGATTGAGCCACTCAACAGACCAGATGATATTGTCATCCGCATAGGAATTCCACTGAGTGAAATAATAGAATGCAAAGGGATTTAAATAGTATGATTCCGGCAGAGGGCCTGAATAGACAACTGCCTCCTTGAAGACAATCCTGTTATTGTCTGTTACCCTAAGCCCCAGCTTGTGAAAACTGCCGAATCTCTTGTCTTCAATAAAGCGGAAATTCCTGTGTCCGGGACTGAGGAATGCGGTATAATACGAAAAATCAAATATAAGCCATGTAAGATGAAACATCATGCCGTCCGGAGTGAATGTTCTCTCTGACAAAAACATATTGTCAAATACACCACTGCCCCATTGAGGCATAACCCTTCCGGCAATAATATAATTCTCTCCGGACCCGCAGCCTATGAATGTTCTGCCTATGATACTGGATGTGCCTTTCCATTCATAGGAGCGCATAGTGTCTATTATGCTTGTGTCATAGGGGACAGTTGAATTGAATGTTGTGTAAACAGCAATTCTCCCCATATCTATACCGGCTCTCAGAATATTGCGGGCTCTCTTCTGCGGTGCACGGCCGTGCATCTGAAATAATAGATCATCAGTAAATCCTATACCCCTTTTTTCAATATCAGACCTGAGTATTGCAACCATCTCTCTCTCACTGCTGTTCATTGACTGGAGAATTGAAGGAGATATTAAATTCAATGCCCTCAGCAGGGATTCGCCTGTAACAGGGGTATCCTCACTGACAATATTGATAATCCCTGTCTGCTTGAGATACTCTATATAATTATAATACTTGTAGTCAGAAAATATAAAGACCTCAGAGAAGAGAGATATGAATGACATTACTGCCACCAGGAAAATTATTCTTTTCAAAACTTCCACCCCCATTCCAGTGATATATCGGTTATTGTTCTGATGCTGTCTTGAGTATTTCTGTAATTGACTATCCTGTTTACACCTGCTCCTGCACGCATATCCATGCTGTTTGACACATTGAAGACAATATCACCTGTAATACCTGATGTATATTCCACAATCCCTGATGGAAACGGGAGTTCGTATTCCTGTCCTGTCATCTCAACAAATGAGTCATTGATACTGCCCTCGCCATTCCTGATGAAGAAGAGAGATCCGGTTATAAAGAATCTCCCTGCAGGATATCTGGCCCTCAGGACAGATACATCAGAATCAGGACCTGTTGAAAAAAGCATGGGTTCATTGTAATACATATATGAATTCTCCGTATGCCTGTGTGTTCCTGTCCAATTGTTGAGACGTGTATATTCAAGTTCAATGAGCATGGGGGAAAAACAGAGAATATTCATCTGCATATTGACTGCAAGTTTATCGGGGGCATAGAGGGTAAATTCGCTGAACAATGCCTCCAATTCCTTTTCATATACAAAATCATCTACAAAGAGTTCCACAGTGAACAGAATATCCTTGAAGTAACTGTTATTCCATTCAATTGCCCATATGATATTGTCATCAGTATGAATGTTCCATTGAACACCATAGTATATCATAAAGGGATTGAGGTAGAATGGCATTGGCTGCGGCGCATTGTATATAACAATTTCCTTTAATGACAATCTGTTCTGCCCCGGAATATCCATTGAGAGCTTGTGATATGCCGAGTACCTCCTTGCAGTATCATATCTCATTGATACATGTGAAGGGCTTAGGATATTTGTATAATAGGAAAAATCCATGAATTTATAATTTATATTGAACATTATGCCGTCAGGTGAGTAAATATTGTCCGAGATAAAGAGATTGTCATACAGCCCAATGCCCCATGCAGGGAGGAATCTGCCTGCTATAATATAATTCTTGTCATGCCTGTATCCTATATAGGCATTCTCAATATATGATCCCGTATTATTCCACTCCTTGAGCCGCAGTGCATTGACATCTTCATTCCCTGTATAGGGCATCAATGTTCTCAGTGACGCAAAATATTCCATATTGTCTGTCCGGAGATAGGCGGCAATATAATTATTCAGATTATGGCCGTCCCTGTAACTGTACTCTGCTCTTCCTGTAAGATTCACGCCATTACTGTATAATGCATTCAAAACCTGACTTGTAATCATACTGTCTGTCCGGTTATCACAGCGGGCATAGAGCTCTTCTGCTGATTGACCTGTATTGAGGGGGTATTCGCGTATATTGTATTCCAGTACATCCCTTGCCCTGAGGTACTCTATATAATGACGGGCATTATTGCTGCTCAATACAATATTATCGGGGAATACCAATAGATGCATGATGCAGAACAGTGCAGCAGTGTAAAAATACTTCATAAACTCCCCTTTCCTGAAATTACGGCTGGTATTGTCCTGATGAGAATAATAAAATCCAGTAATGGAGACCAGTGGTCAATATACTCCATATCCATATACATCCACTCCCTGAAACCCACATTATTCCTGCCTGATATCTGCCAGATACATGTGAGCCCGGGTCTCATGCATAAACGCCTTCTCTGCCAGAGTTTATATTTTCTAACCTCATCCGGTACAGGGGGACGCGGTCCGACAAAACTCATCTCACCCTTCAGCACATTGATTATCTGGGGTAATTCATCTATGCTGAAGCGTCTTATTATTCTGCCCAGCCGGGTAATCCGGGGATCATCTTTCATCTTGAATACAGGCCCGCTCATGATATTGGAATGGGAGTAGATGCTCTTCTTCCTTTCTGCATCCTTCACCATGGATCGGAATTTATACATATAAAACTGCCTGCCGCTCAAACCCACCCTCTTCTGCTTGTAGAATACAGGTCTGCCTGATGAAATTAATATGAGCATTGATACAATAAGAAACAGGGGAGTCAGAAGCAGAAGGAGAAGCAAGGCAAAAACCTTGTCCAGCACATATTTCATATAGACAGCCACAGGCTGGATTTTTGTCTTGTTGAAAACAAGCAGGTCATATCCGTAGAAACTGTCAAGCTCAATAAAGAGGTCACTGTAATCCAGAAGACCCTTTAATGAGATCATGACCTTGATACCTGTCTGGCTCAATTCATTCATCAGATAATTCAGATCATATATATCCTTCTTATCCACTGCAAATATAACCAGATCAATATGTATTGTTTTTATCATCTCGGGAAATTTTTCCTTCTTTATATCTGAGGGGGCAATTTCCTTTATGAACTGAAGCCCCCAGTCAAGATGGCTGTCAATAATCCGGCTTATTCTCCCGGACTCCTTATTGTTGCCTATAACAAGAACCCTGGTGAGGTCTATGCCTCTCCTGTACTGCCTTCTTTTATATATAAAGAATAATCTTCTCTCTATTATCAGCAAAACAATATCCGTTATACTGAACATTATAATAAAAAGACGTGATATAATATTTGCCTTTATGAGGAATGTCAGACTCAGAATAATGATGGTGCCTAAAATAACCCTCTTTATCAGGTCATAGATAACATCCTTGAAATTATAATCGGGAAGGCGGGGCATGGGATTGTGCTTTCTGAATAGAATGATCCATACCAGTATTACCACAATGAACAAATATGCATAATACTCAAGATTCCACTGGAATATGTATGCTCCTGTCTTTATATGAATTCTCAGAAAAAGGCTTATGCCGAAAGCAATTATTGTTGACACTATGTCCAGTATGAAAATGGATATCCTTACTGAGGAATTACTCCTATTGAGAATCATGCTGCCCGGTCCTTCTGAGAATTGATATAAAGAAATACAAGAAAACAGCAGCAGCAAATATCAGGTATATGACTGTTAGATACATCTGACCTGTATAGTAATATAAAATGCCCAGAATAGCGAATATTGCATTGATAAGATATATTATGAACACAGTTATCTTCTGTCTTCCCAGCAGATTGTCTATTATATGATGTATGTGCAGTTTATCTGCTTTGAATATATTCTTGTGCATAATGAGGCGTCTTATTACAGCCAGTGTAACATCTATGATAAGATAAGTGAAAATCATTATGAATACAAACACACTGTCAGGCCTGAAATATATGAGTATAATGGTTATCATTGAGAATATGCTGCCCAGGAAAAGGCTTCCCGTATCACCCATGAATATCTTGGCAGGATAGAAATTGAACATTATGAAACCGAATAATGCTCCAATCTGTGCTATCAAGAGATACGCAGCATAGATGCATCCTGTATTCTGCGCAATAATAAAAAGTGTGATGGAGTATATTATGGATATCCCTGCACAGAGTCCATCCATTCCATCAGTGAAATTAATACTGTTTGACATGAAAGTGAAGAAGAAGAGGAAGAAAAATGCAAGTATGAGATTGGATAGCAGTATATCATGAAAAAGCACTATGGTATTATTGTTGATCCAGAAAAAGAAGGCAACACCGGAAGACATCTGTACAATGAATTTGAATTTAGCGGACAACCCGACAATATCATCTATCATACCGACAATCAGGAATGCAATGCTCACTGCAAATATCTTGAACATGATTTCCTCAAATATCACTATACCGGCAATATCCAGTCCGAACATTACAATCCAGATAGTGCTGAATATTGCCAATCCCCCCATAGTGGGAATCCTCTCTTTATGTATCTTCCTTCCATTGGGAATATCATGTATACCGTAACTGATGGAAAGATATTTGGTTATCTTTACCAGTATAAGGGATATGATGAATGAGGACATCAGTATTACTATCTCAGTCACAGCCGCCCTCTTCAAGATAATTAAGGTATTTATAAGCGAGCTCTTCCCTGCTGAATTGTTCTTTGACTATAGCGGCACCATTTACAGACATCTGTCTGAGCCTATTGGGATTATTCTTGACTGAAAGTATCTTCTTTATCATATCATCCTCATTTTCCGGCTCAAATATTAAACCCACGTTATTTTGTCTTATGAAATCCGCCAGTTTACCTTTTATTCCCGCAAGAACCGGTTTTTGAGAAGCCATTATTTCAAATATCTTTGAAGGTAAAGCTATCATGGGGATGTTCCGCAGATGTACCAGCCCCATATCAATTTCCTGCAATGCTGCAGGAACGTCTTGAGGTGGTATCTTATCAATTATCAGGAGATTATCCAAATTCTTCTTCCGGGCTATACTGGTTACTCTATCCTTTTCAGCTCCGTCTCCTATAATGACATAACAAATATCCCTATCCTCTGTCTTTTCGGCTGCTCGTATCATTATATCCAAACCATGAGCCATACCTATTGTTCCAATATAGGCAATAATAAACTTGCCTTCTGTTAATGGATACTTTCTTATAATTGTCTTCTCTTGAAAATCATTAAATCTTTCACTATCTATACCATTGGGTATAAATATGATTTTATCAGTCTTAATTCCTCGTTTTACAAGATACTCTTTCATACTATCTATTACAATGACAATTTTCTTGGCTTTTGAATATAAAAACATTTCCAATTTTTCCATCATTTTTATGATGAATTTATTTTTTAGAACTCCCAGTTCAACTGCTGAATGAGGCCATATATCCCTCACCTCAAATATAAATGGTTTGCCTTTGAGTTTTGCAATAATAAGACCGGATAATCCGACAAAGAGCTGCGGGGAAGTGGCTATAACAACATCTGTGCCTGATTTCAAAATGCCTACAATAAATGATGTTATCATGAATGACAGAAAACTTATCACCCTCTTGATGACCCCTTTATTGGGTGTAACATAGAGAAGAACCCTCAGTACCCTGACACCGAACTTCCTCTCTTCCTTGAAATATTCCCATTTATAAGTCGGGTGAACAATACCGTCAGGGTGATTGGGCATGCCTGTTATCACAGTCACATTATTCCCGAATTTAACCCAGTATTTGGACAATTCAGATACCCTGGCTGCAGGTGCGCCCATTTCCGGCGGATAGTATTGTGATATATATAAAATATCCATAGTTTTTTATTATATTTGACTGATAAATAAAGTCAATATAAGATACTGATGCATATATCCTGCTGCATTACCGCTTTTTTAACACTGCAACAGATTCAAAATGCCTTGTCTGGGGAAACATATCAAATAGGCCTATGCGCTCAATATTAAATCTCTTCTTGAGTATTGTCTTGAAATCCCTTGCCAGTATAGCCGGATCACAGGATATGTAAATGAGATTACCTATATCCCTTCCTGCCAATGACCTGAGGAATTCGTCTGCCGGACCTGACCGCGGCGGGTCAATGATTACAGTATCTATATGTTCCCGGGGCAATCTGAATGAATTGTCAATAAACCGCTGCACTGTCTTTACACCACCGGCCCGGTTCTCTTTCACATTTTTCCTGTTGTAGAATGACGCAGACCGGGTCCCCTCAACAGAATAGACCTTTTTGAATTTTGATGAGAATACAAGAGAGAAAACCCCTGTGCCGGAATAGAGGTCAGCCAGCAGTCTGCCCGGCTCAATAATACTGTCCATATAGTCAATAATATCCTGCAGTATCCGGCTGTTCACCTGCATAAAATCCCTGTATGAATAGGTGAAGACATAATTGTTGAACATATCGGTCAATTCATGCCTCCCCTTGATTACAGTTGGTTCATTGTTCTTATCAATGACAATAACGCTGTCTATGTCCTCACTGAGCAGAGGGGAGAACGCCTCCCTCTTTGGAAAATCATCCTTTATCTTCACTGCTGCAAGAACCTCGCCTCCAATGGATTTCCTCAAAACAATATAGTCCATCAATTGAAGCAGTTCACTGTTCTTCTTTATAACCGGAATGAGGGCATTCAGTTCACTGTCGGCAATCATGCATGAATCAATATCAATGATCTCGCTGGATTTCTTCTTGAGGAAACCGAGTTTCCCATTATCTGCTGTCAATCTTATATTATTCCTGTATTCCATTGATTTTGAGGCAAATACATCAATGCCCGCCTCCAGAGAGTGGGACGCATTTCTCACAAAAATATCCTTGAGCATCTCTTCTTTTATCTCCAATTGCCTGCTGTATCTGATATGCTGAAAATCACATCCCCCGCAGTAAGTGAAATACGGGCATTGCGGTTTAATCCTGTCAGGAGATGCAACCCTTATATCCGCATCTGCAATAATATAATTCTTTTTTGTAATAAGAGGACTGTACCGGACAATCTCGCCGGGGATAACATGCTTCATCATTATGACCCTGCCATTATCCCTGGCAAGCCCCATGCCATTACTGATTATCTTCTCTATCTTGACACTATGCTCCACACTACTCCCTTGAAATAATAAAATCACCCGACAATATATCCGTGAGTGTATCCTCTATGATAATCACTGCGGTCTTCAATGAACTGTCTGCATAATTCAACTGTGTCATAATACCGTCATTATACTCACAGTGGAATCTCCCTGTTATAAAAAGCATGCTCCCCGCACTGTCAACAAAAGATGCAATTGAATGAGCCATGGTGGCATCCTTCAGGAGCTGCGCCTTGAAGAGATTCTCATTATCCATTATACCGGGCATAGCCCTGTTGTTGTTCTTGACCTGCTCCATTGTCTCCATAAATCTCCTTTTGTAATCATCATTGTAGGTGAAAGGAATATCAAACAGCGAACTGTCTGCATTGTCAGGCAGTGAGCCGTTGTGTGCTGCTGCATTTGCAAGATATCGCGGTATATTGGCTGCTGCGACATCCAGTCCATTATCTGCAGCATAATTGACCAGGGGAGCATAATCCCTTTGGTAATTGCTCCATGGCCGTGATTGCTCCAGCATCTCCCCCTCTGTTATCTCACTGCTGAGATAAGCATTGATAAAAGGCTGGACATCCCGTTCAAACATCTCAAGACCGAGTGCAAAGGGTCTTCTCTCATTGAGACCCCGGAAGATCTTGAGTTCCACAGCATGATGATAATCATTACCGTGTTCCTCTCCTATGACTATTACGTCATAATCAGCAAGCAGCTCAAGCATTGCATCAAATGTAATAATAGAACCGGCATCTGTGCTGAACACTGATGCACTCAAGGGGAAAGCAATTATAATAAAAATGATAAATACATACTGTCTCATGATATCTCCTTTTATCCATTGATTATTACTCAAAATCCCAATCAGGTCAATCCTGTTCTATTCATTGTACTTTATCAATTATTGACACTGCAGGGTCCATCCGGCAAAAGGGTCTGGAAATCATACAGATTTATACTATAATATCAGTATGAAGACAATAGTTTTAGTAATATTCATAATATTGGCTCTGGGTATATTCCCGGCTGCAATGAGAAGTGACGCAGGCATCTCTATCGGTTATATTGATGAGGATGGTGACGGTGTCAATGATCTGTACAGGGACACTAATGGCGACGGTGTCAATGATATTACAGGGGAAATCATTGCAGAGGACATTCCCTTCAGGGATGATGATAATGACGGTATCAATGATCTGTTTGTTGACAGTGACGGTGACGGTGTCAATGATATATACACATCAACAAACACATATCCTGTCATTGATATTGATAAGGACAATATCAATGATATAACAGGCACTGTATATTCACCGGGATTTTACCATGGCGTGAGTTTCGGTTCAGTACTGGAGGAAGTGAATATTAAACTGGATGATTTTTCCGATAAGGACGGGGATTTTATGGATGACAGATTCCACCATCAATTGGTCAACCGTGTTCACGACAGATTCATTGACAGGAATAATGACGGCATATCGGATATCAGGAAGAGGTATATTAATTCAAGGAAAAGAAAGGGCAGGCCTCAATGAGAAGAATAATAATACTCTCTTTTGTGTTTGCAGTTTTCACAGGTATTTCATCTGCTGAACTGTCATTATGGGCAACCGACAATCTGTTCAAGTCATCCGAATACAATCAGGATATCGGACTGGCGGTTTCAGCAGATAAGACCGTGATTCCGGCGGACTTTCTAAAACTATCAGGTTCACTGGGCATTGATATTCCCTTTGTCAATTACACAATGATAAATATACCATTATCAGCATCAATGAGATTCAGACATGTCAATAATCCGCAATTCAAATTTCATACAACCGTTTATGATTACAATTATCTCTATATAAGTGACTATGCCGAAAATACTGCACTATTCCCCGGCATATACACAGAGGCAGTAATCAATGTCTATGATTTCCTTACAGTCTCATCCCTGACCGATATATTCTTCAATCTCCACCCCATTGCCGAAGGCATAAATTCTTCTGTTATATCAGAGGATATATCCCTGATGATATTCATGCCTTACCTCTCTGTTCATAATAATATTAACGGGGGTATGAAAAGATACTTCACCGGTCAGAAAGCCTGGAAATGGTCATACAATCTCCATATTTCATCATCAATCACCCGCCAGAGCGGCATATTCGGAGGTTTCCGCACAGGATTCCTATTCAGTGATTCCCAGCCCTATTACTCGGATGATTCATTCATAGACAGGTATTTCTATGACGGATATGAAGGATACTGCGGTTTGACCCTGCAGGGCATTGTCGGGATAAGAACAAGCATCAGGGCTTTCTATGAGTACAGGGATTATGCGGTATTTGATGAAATGGAGGATACCCCTGATTTCACAGACATTCCCGTTGATTTTGACAATAGTGAAAGAGAGGACAGAATAATGGGTTTTGAGGCAAGACAATCAGTAAATATCAATAAGAAATACATGGAGTTTATATACACTTATGAAAATTCAATTTCAACAAATCCATTTTATACATATCACAGTCATTCTTTTACTGTTTCTCATATCTTTTAATTCATGCATTCTCGGCAATGGCGGGTATGAGGGCATTGAAGCAGCCACCCGGAGAGGTGATTTTGCATTCAAGCATAATACAGTGAAAATGATTGACAATGGCTATTATCATCTTGAGGCAACTGACAGTTTGAACCACAACAGCATTATAATGATATTCCCTTCAGGCAAAGGCGAATTTGTTTATACAATACCGTTTGACGGTATGACATCCATAAGAATAATGATGGAGGATTCACATAAAACATATTCATGCTCATCATCCGAGGGCGAGGGCGAGATATATGTGGAAACCCATCCCGATTCCCTGTTCAGCGAACTGTCCGGCACATTCAACTGCAGAATGGTCAATGTCAGTGAATCATCCGATACATTATATGTCAATTCCGGTACATTCAGATTTGTTTTTTAGAGAGCGGGATATCTACTGTGAATACAGATCCCTGCCCCTTCACGGAATCAACGGACATATGCCACTTATTTCTATCAAGAATATGCTTTACAGTGAACATTCCGATACCTGTTCCAACAGGGCCTCCTGAAGAATCATCACTCTTGGAAGTGAAATACAGCTCGTACATTCTCTCCATCTCCTCATCTGTCATACCCTCACCGCTATCACTGATGATTATTCTCAGTAATCGTCCGTCCCTTATTGTCTTCACAGTGAGTTCTCGCTTATCAGATTGATACATTGCATCCATTGCATTGTCAATAATATTCTCAACAAGAGCCGATATGTCTTTATAACTCGCTTTGATGCGCGGCTCACCTGGGTCAAGCTCCATCTGATACTCTATGCCCCTTGTCTGAAGCGCACTTGAGTAGAAGAGCATTGTCTCCTCTATGAAATTGTTGATATCCAGATCTATCATCTCTTCCGACATATCCTTCTTTGTCTTATCCATTAGTATGTTGATCTGATTTATGATGATCTTCAGATTCTTCTCAACCCTCTCCATCCTGTATTCTGAAGCTTTCGCCTGTTCCTTTATACGGAAATGCTGTATATAACCAAGTATTGACTGGAGGGGATTATTGATATTGTGTATTATGCTCTCTGAGAGTTTGTCCATACTTATAAGCTTTGACAACCGCATTATCTCCAGCTGTTTTCTCGTTCTCTCCTCCATCATAATGAGCCTGTTATTCATCTTTATGAACAGCATGACAAAGAGAAGAACAGAGAGCAGTGTAATGAATATGACAATGGCAAGCAATGTGGAAAATTCACTGAGATTTCTGAATATTGATTCCTTTGAGGTTATTATTACCAGATAGCAGTAATCCCCCTCCCCTATCTGCCTGTAACTGAACAGATGCCGGGATGTTCTGAAGAACCCGAATCTCCTATGTGAATCTATTGACTCTCTGAATCTCCGGGCAGTGTTTTCATTAAGAACCGTCCTGTAATCATATCCCAGAAGCTCTATTCTGTAATTCCTTGATTGTATTTTCGGGAAAAGCTTCTTCTTGGCGAGATATGAATTAAAAACAGCGAATCTGTCCTTGCCGTTCTTGAATATATAACCGTCCGGTATATTAAGCAGCATGTATCTGCTCTCTACAAAACCCTCTACATCCTCCGTATCCGTTCTCAGCAGGGAATCAATGCCTATTTCATTATTGTATTCATCACATCTTGCAAGTGAATGCTCAATACTCTCTGTTACCAGGGGCTGAAGCCCGGAGAGCATCACATCATCCTCCATGAATCTGTGCCTTATAATATCCTCTTCAATATTCCTGTACAGCAGCACTATAAAGAGAATGAAGAGAAAGAGGATGAATATGAATGCAAGTGTGCTATTCTTTTTCATATATGAACAATTCCTTCAAATAATCATAGTAGAATGCCATAATAAAGGCGGGGATATTATACAGTGCAAAATAGAGGAAGAACGGGAGAAGCTCTTTGTTCTTCGTTATGACCGGTATTGCAAGGAATACCGGATACATCATGAAAAGGAGGCATAGGAGAATAATGAACAGCAGATATCTTATCTCCTCAAACTCCGCAAATGACACAAAGAATTTATAGAACAGTATGAATGTATTTGCAATAGCAATAATAATAACAATAAACTGAAATATTTTCATGGAAAGACGGACATGCCCGTAAACCGCATTGGACAGTGTTATTGTCCAGAGAAGATAATTATAGAGCCAGAAGGCCATACCGACAGCCAGAACAGACAGTATAATCAAGAATAAAGTCTTGTTGAATGAATTGTATATCATATTTGACACGAATGTGTACTGCATAAGAGGAAGAAACATAGAAGTTATAATAAAAACTGAGTACATCCACTGATGGGAAAAGGGTATGCGTACATAGATGAGTATGAGATAACATATGAGGAAAATCAGATAGAGGGATATTTCCTGCAGTGTTTTTCTGCTTCTTATGAAAAATATCACGGAGAACAGGATAAGCATTACAGACGAGATGAATATGGTCAGGCGTTCACCTGATGTATAATAAGTGTGAAGGGGTATGGAGAGCCTGCGTATATTGCCGTTCTTCATTACTATGTATTCCAGACAGTCCCCGGGATCAGCTCTGTCAAATATCTTATTAAAGAGATAATGTTTATTATCAATCAATTTACCGTTTACACTTATCAATGTATCATTAATAAGAAGACCTGCCTGATATGCATTTGAATACGGGTCTATCTCATCCACTATGACATAACCGGACTCCTCATAGTATTCAACATAATCATTGGGCAGATGCAGTATTTCATAAAATCCCTTTACACCCAGCAATATGAAGACCGCTGTCATCAGTATGAAGAGAATGCGCAATTTAAGAGACAAAGTGTTCTTTTTCATAAATAAAATTATTATAGATTAAGATTGCAAGCAATGGCACAATGGCAAAGAGCAGGGAAAGATCTATAGATATTATCTCCTTCATGCCGACTGCAACCGGAAATGCATAAAGCACAAGATAAGGAATGAATCCAACAAAGAGAATAAAAACAATGAATGGTATATATTGATGTGATTTTTTTCTCATTCTCAGATAGATGCCGTATATCAACAGAGCCATACCAGTCAATGTCTCAATTCCCAGAATAAATTGTGTCCATCTTATGGCGTAGTTGAGCTGCTCCATGCGGACATGACTGAAATCACCCACCCACAGCAGATAATAAATACTCCAGACAATGAATACTGCAGATGACAATAACAGAGGAATCAGAATAAGTTTCTCTCTTGTATTCCTGAAAATGAGCTTGATGCCCATAAAGAGAGGGAAACCTGCAGCAAATGAACCGGAGAAAATAAGGAATATGTATAGATACGGCTTTTCAAATGATACATAGGTATAGAGATACAGAATGCTCAGCAGAATATAAAAACAGTATATCCAGAATCCGTATTTATCTCTGCCCGGGAATGTTATATAGAAGAATACTGAAGAGAGGAGCAGCACAATAACAATAAATGCCGAAAAGACAATCTCATACCTCTTCTTCCTTGTCTCAAGCACAACCGGGACATCCTTGGTATCACCGTTTCTGAGAATTGTAAGCACAGCAATATCTCCTATATTCATATCATAGATTATATTGCTCTTCATGTCATATTTATTTATGAATTCCCGGCCATTGACTGCAATAACTGTGTCAAGTATATGTATTCCCGATCTGTAGGCTTTGGAATCCACGGGAAGAAAGGAAACAACTGTTCCCTTTGATTCATTCTCTTCAAATTTCATCTGGAGCTCCGGACAGAACAAATAATCATACAAACCTGCAAATAGCAGTATTACTGCAATTGAAGTGACAATCACAAAAAGTATATTATACTTCATTTCACAATTCAAAACTCATGAATTCTCTGCCTGCACTGATGCTCTGATCAGGGAACTTAACTCTCTCCTCTTCCAGTATTCTCTTAATCTCCCTGTCCTTCCTCATGGGATCATGATGAGTCAGGACAATGTCTTTTACCCCTGCATCCATTCCGAGTTCAATTGCCTGACTGAATGTGGAATGCCCCCATCCCTCTTTCTCCAGCATATCCTCTTCAGTATACTGGGCATCATGTATGAGACAATCGGAACCTTCTGCAAATCTCACAAAATCATCCCGGGGTGTGACCATATCTGTGGGTGAGAATATTTCATTATCTGTCATAAAAACAAATGATTTGTTGTTTCTTATGAACTTCATCCCCAGGCAGCCATTGGGGTGATTATTCTCCACTGTCTCAACAGTGATATCATCAATATTGAAGACACTGTCTATCTTGCTGTGTTTTATCTTTGACGGAAGAGTTTTGTAATCTGCCGGGAAAAACGGCTGTTTCATCTGCAGACTCATTATGTCCCTGAGGTTCTGCTTGCCAAACATCTCTATCTCTATATTGGGGTCAAATATGGGATTAAAAAACGGGAGTCCCTGAAGATGATCCCAGTGATAATGAGTAAATAGAATGTAGAGATTCTTTATATTTTTCTTCTTGACATAGGGTCCTACATTAATAATACCCGTACCTGCATCAATTATAATGAATGTTGAATGTGTCTCAACAGTCAGACAAGTGGTATTCCCGCCATAGTAAATTGTATTGGGTCCCGGTGACGGAACTGAACCCCTGACTCCCCAGAATGTTACTATCATAATTTCCCCAATTTTTATTACTTTAAAATTTTAATATATTTTCATTTATAGTCAAGTACTTCGTTATTATAAAGTTATCTGTGACTGACGATCTCCAAACTCAGTATTGAAATGTTTTAATCTGCATATCAGCTCATCTTTACTCTTGACTATTGGGGGCTGTTTCATATTATATAAAAAAGGAAAGGGGGTGATTATCAAAAGAGCGATTGTCATAGGAGCGGGATTCGGAGGATTATCTGCAGGTACGATACTTGCACAGAGGGGGTATGAAGTTACTGTGATTGAGAAAAACGGCAGTCCGGGGGGCAGATGCAGACAATGGGAGACATCCGGCTATAAATTTGACATGGGTCCATCCTGGTATCTCATGCCCGATGTATTTGAACATTATTTTTCTGTTCTCGGTGAGAGTATAAATGATTATTACAGTATTAAACGCCTTGATCCCAATTACCGGCTCTTCTTTGATAACCGCGAACCGATTGATATACCTGCAGATATTGAAGGTATATATGAGATCTTTGACTCCATGGAGGAGAATGGGGCATCAAAACTGAAACAATTCCTCAATATTGCAAAGTTTCAGTATGATACTGCAATGGAGAGATTTATGTACAGGGATTATAATTCCATCAGAAATATAATGGATATGAATCTTGCTGTTCAGGGTCTCAAACTCCATATTTTTGAAAGTGTTGATAAATTTGTCAGCCGTTATTTCAGTAATGAGGATTTAAGGAAGATACTGGAGTATACTATGGTGTTCCTCGGCGGTTCGCCCAATAATACACCTGCACTCTATTCCATTATGTCCCATGTGGATTTTGATCTCGGTGTCTGGTATCCCAAGGGAGGAATGTATAAACTGTCCACTGCATTCCGTGACCTGGCAGAAAAGAAGGGCGTCAAATTCATGTTCAACACACCGGTCAGGTCAATCAATATTGAGAAGAACAGGGCAGTGTCTGTTTCAACTCCCGACAGTGAGATTGAAGCAGATATTATAATCTCAAATGCTGATTATCATCATACTGAAATGGATCTGCTTCCTGAACAATACAGAACATATAAGGATAAATACTGGAATAAAAAAGTTATGGGTCCATCTTCATTCCTCATGTATCTGGGGATAGACAGGGAGATTGACAATCTTAAACATCACAATCTCTATCTCTCCGGTTCATGGGACAGGCATTTCAGTGATATATTTGACAATCCGCAGTGGCCCGGTGATCCATCTTACTATGTATCAGTGATATCCAAGACAGACAGCAACACTGCACCTGAGGGTAAGGAGAATGTCTTTGTCCTGGTTCCTGTTGCAAGCGGTCTGAAGGACACTGAGGAAATAAGAGACAAGTACAGCCAAAAGACATTGGATCATTTATCCGGACTCTGCGGTTTTAATATCAGAAATCATATTGATGTCAAAAGGACATTTGCTCACAATGATTTCAAAAATGACTATAATGCCTATAAGGGGACTGCTCTGGGAATGAGTCATACATTGATGCAGACAGCAATATTCAGATGCTCCAATCAATCAAAGAAAGTCAAGAACCTCTTCTACAGCGGTTCCTATACTCATCCCGGTATCGGCATACCCATGGTTATAATTTCAGGAGAGGTTATAGCAGATAAGATAAGCAGGCTCTATGATTGAAGAGACAGTATACAGTTTGTTCAAGAATGGTTCCAAGACCTATTTCTATTCATCACTGTTCTTTCCCAAATATATAAGATACAATGTCTTTGTACTGTACGGATTTGTGAGAAAAGCTGATGATTTTGTTGATGCAGTACCGCAGGACAAGGAGGGCTTTTACAGATTCACAAATGAGTACAGAGAAACATTGAGAACAGGTGATGCGGATGATATTGTCATTGATCTCTTTGTTCAGATGATGAGGAATAAGGGAATCAGGGAAGAATGGGTCAATGCATTCCTCTATTCAATGCGGAAAGACCTCAATAAATCAACCTATAAGACTCTAGGAGAAACAAAGGAGTATATCTACGGTTCTGCTGAGGTCATAGGTCTTATGATGAGCACAATCATGGGACTGCCGAAGAGAGCATACTCTCAGGCAAGATTACTCGGCAGAGCGATGCAGTATATCAATTTCATAAGGGACATTGATGAAGATATTGAATTGGGCAGGATTTATCTGCCGGAGGATGAGATGATAAAATATAATCTCAAGTCACTGAGAGAGGACTATACGAGAAAACATCCTGATGATTTCAAAAGGTTCATGCGGGCTCAGATCAGAAGATATGCCAAATGGCAGAAAGAAGCAGAAAAGGGATATATCTATATTCCCCGTCTCTTTCTCATACCAATAAAGACAGCATCGGATATGTATAACTGGACTGCGCGCGAAATCATGAGAGATCCCTTTACTGTATATAATAAGAAGATCAAACCATCCATAGCTTATATCATCACTACAATCATCAAAAATACGGTCAATTCATTATGAAAACACTTATTCTGTTTTTATCATGTCTCACCCTCTTCCTTATTCTTACAGGCAGTAATTCACCTTATAAAGAGCAGATAGACAGGGAGAAGCTCCACTATATAAGAACAAGGTATTATGCTGCAATAGAAGACCCCGCTGGTGCTGACAGTCTCTATCATTTTATAGAGAATGAATACGGCAGTGACTATAATGATTATAATCCCATAGTAAGGGCATATTATGCATGCCTGATCGGTCTCAAGGGCAAGTTCAATAATAATCCCTATACCAAATATAAATATGTCAATGACGGTATAAGAAAGATAGATTCAGCAGTCAGTGAATTTGAGTACTGCATGGAGATAAGGTTTCTCCGGTTCTCATTCTACCACTATCTTCCGGATCTCTTCGGCATTGACCGGAAGAGAGAACAGGACAGGCAAATCATCACAGATATGTTCAAGAAGCAGGATTATACTTTTGTACCCGAGGAAATCCAGGCTGACATGATTGAATTTACAATCAATACAGGTAGATTAGAAAAAGATGCATCAGACACATTAAAGACAATACTGAAAGATTTGAGAGATGACAATGAGTAGATATATTCTTATCAATATAATAATACTCTCTATTCCCCTTTTCCTGTCCTTTGACAGGCGTGTAAGATACTACAGCAAGCTTCACCTCACAGGGTTTTCCATTCTGATAACAAGCTCACTCTTCATACTGTGGGACATTATTGCATCAGGCAGGGGTGACTGGTATTTCAATTCTCAATTCATATCCTCTTTCAGTTTCTTTCACCTTCCGCTCGGTGAATGGATGTTTTTCTTTACAGTTCCCTATTCCTGCCTGTTCCTCTATGAAACCTACAGAACATACATACCCGAGAGAAGAATACATATTAGTCCATTGATATTTTACACACTCGCTCTGATAAGCATTGTATCCGGCATAGTGCTTATTGAGAAGCTGTACACCTCAACCGTACTGCTTGTAACAGGATTTGTATTTATTATGAATGCTTTGTGTTTCAGTGACATGACTGAGGATTTAAGATACTGGATCTACATTGCATCCACAATGGTGCTGTTCATAATATTCAATTATTTTCTCACCTCAATGCCTATTGTCATGTATAATCCCAATGCAATTACAGGACTCAGATTCCTCACAATACCACTGGAGGATTTTCTCTACAACTATTCACTACTGACTCTTTATGCAGGCATATTCCTTATTGCGGGGAAAAGATGGGCAAAGACAAAGTAGCTGTTGTCGGTTCCGGTCTGGGAGGCCTGTCTGCAGCCATAAGGCTTGCATCTGCAGGATACAGTGTTCATGTATTTGAACAGAGAGACAGCCCGGGAGGTAAAGCGGATATACTCAGACTGGGGGATTACAGGTTTGACTGCGGTCCTTCACTCCTTACAATGCCATTTGTCTTTGAAGAACTCTTTGATTCAGCCGGTGAGGATATGGACCAGTATCTCTCATTCACACCACTGGACATACACTGCAGATATTTCTACAGTGACAGCACTGTGATAGACCGGTACAGTGATCTGAATGATTTCAGGAATGAGATAATTAGTAAGACCCGTTCCAGGCCTGTTCTTGATGAATTCTATGCTCATCTGAAGGCAATCTACGAATACACATCTGACATTTTCCTCTACAATACACCATTTGAAAAGGATATACTGCTGAGGAAAGAAAATCTCCTTAAACTGCCTGCTGTCTATAAGACAGATGCAATAAGGTCACTGAGCAAGATGAATAATGCATATTTCAATGACAGCAGGATAATACAGTTGTTCAACAGGTATGCCACATACAATGGTTCATCACCATACAGATGTCCTGCAACATTCGGCATTATTCCCTATATTGAGGAAGCATTCGGTGCATATAATGTTGACGGCGGGATATACTCCATAACAAATGCACTGTTCAAACTTGCCCGGGAAAAGGGTGTGATATTCCATTTCAACAGTACTGTGAGAAAGATCATAATAAAGGGCAGAACAGTCCGGGGCATTGTTGTCGGAAACACTGTGAAAAAATTCCGGCGTATTGTAATCAACACTGATGTTAATTACTGTTACGAGAATCTTATTGACAATCACTCTCTCTCTTATCAGATTCAGAAGATCAATGAGCCCTCCTCATCAGCCTTTGTATTCTACTGGGGCATAAAGGGAAATCATGATATTCTGAAAACCCACAATATACTTTTCAGCAGAAATTACAGGGATGAATTCCACTCCATATTCAGCAGCAAGAAGATATACAGTGACCCTACCATTTATATAAATATCACATCCAAATACTCGCCCTCCGATGCGCCTGACGGATGCGAGAACTGGTTTGTAATGGTGAATGTGCCTGCTGACACAGATAAGGACTGGCATTCCATAAAGCAGTATATGCGCAATATCATTATAAGTAAGATTAAAAACTACACAAACATTGATATTGCAGATAGAATAGAGACAGAACATTCATGGGACCCATACGGTATTGAAAGTGACACATCCTCCCGGAATGGTTCTATTTACGGTCATTCATCCAACAGCTTATTCTCCGCCTTTCTCCGCCAGCCGAACAGAAGCATGGAATTCAAAGGCCTTTATTTCTGCGGGGGCAGTGCTCATCCCGGGGGCGGGATGCCCCTTGTTGTTCTATCGGGAAAATTTGTATCAGACATTATAAGGAGTCAGGACAATGCATTGGATTAAAAAACACAGTGACAGGACAATGATACTGCTGCTCTACTCCTTCTTTGCCACAGGCATTGCCGGTCATATATATACTCCCACAAGGGATTTGATGCTTCAACTGACACCATTCACCCTCCTCCTGACAGGCCTTTTTGTCCTGTTCTATTCATTCAGGGACAATAAAAGGATATTTGCATTTGTCGCAGTGACATGGACTATCACTTTTTTTGTTGAAGTACTCGGTGTCAAGACAGGTGCAGTTTTCGGCCAGTACAGATACGGGAATTCACTGGGTTTACAGATAATGGATGTTCCTCTTATCATAGGTCTCAACTGGGTGATACTCATCATGGCATCCTGTGATTTCATTATGCAGTATGAAGACCGTATTTTCATGGGGGCGGTTTTTGCAGGCATCATGACGGTCTGCCTGGACCTATTCATAGAACCGGTCGCAATACGTCTTGATTACTGGCATTGGAGCTCCGGTATGCCGCCTATGAAGAATTATGCAGCGTGGTTTATCATTACCTTCATTATTGCGCTTGTGTATCAGAAATTACAGTACAGATCACAATCTTCAATACTCAAACACTACTTTCTCGTACAGCTCATATTCTTTATGACTATCTACATTGCTCTTGCTTAGCACTGAATCACTGTTTTTAATAAATTCTAAAAAAATATTGACTTGATCTGCCCGCTGTATTATACTGATTATTAAACAGGAGTTTAATGAGGGATAATAGATTTGAATTCTTCATACTGTACAATAGAGAGATGCTTGAACAGATATTCGGCAGTGACTCAATTGCACGCATACAGGATGCATTTGTATCATCACTGGGCAATTGCCTCTTCATAGAATATTCTGAGACCAGAAGAGCAGACCTGAAGGAATATATTCTCTCTACTGCATCAAACAGTACAATGCTCATTATTGCAGGCGACCATAATATGGTGCCATTTGAAAGCATAGAGTCGCCTGTAAGTGACGGGGATAGAATGATACTGACTGACAATTTCTTTGCAGGAAAACTCCTTGAAATACCCGACATACCGGTTTCCCGCATCCCCTTTGCCGAGAGTGAGGGTATTGATGATTATATCAGGAAGCTGGACAGGATTCTCTCCAATGTGGAATTGTCATGCACGGAGAAATTCGGCATGACTGCAGCTGTATGGCAGACCTCGGCTGCTCGTGTATTTGACAGTATTGACGGCATGGGGGAGATGATTGTATCCCCTCCATTCTCTATTGAAGATAATGAGGGCATTGCATTCAATAATGTGAACGGCTGTCTCTATTTCAATGTTCACGGTGCAGAACATCTGCCGGGATGGTACGGGCAGAAGAAGCCGTCAGATAATGAGAGCGAGGAATTCCCCCTCTGCATTACACCGGGTTCATTCACTGAAGGTCTCAACACCTCATTCATCATGACGGAAGCATGTTTCGGCGGATTTGTAAAAGGGAAGAAAGCTCAGCAGTCCATAGCACTCACTGCACTGTCATCAGGCATATCATTCTTTCTCGGTTCAACAGCAACAGCTTACGGCACATACTTCCCTCCACTCTCTGAAGCAGACATGCTCTGCAGTATATTCGCAGATGAACTCCGGTCAGGCAATCCTGCGGGCATTGCCCTGAGAGATGCTAAACAGAAATTTGCAAGAAGGAATATTGAAAAGCACGGTTTTCTGGATAATGATGATAAGAAAACATTATTGACATTCACACTATACGGCAATCCCTCAGCGGAGGTTATTGATGAAACAGAATGAATTGACGAGATTATGTGAAGAGAGGATAAGAGCGGAATTTCCCGAGTTCAGTGATATTGAACCGAGGATTGAGACAATAGACACTGATGTGAAAAAATATTCAAAGCAGCTCGGCAGACAGTTCACCGGAGGTGACAAGAAGATGTACGGATATGTCTATGAAAAGCACATCAATGATTTCAAAAAAATCCTCAGGATTGTTATTGATGAAAACGGCAATATCATTAAAATTACTCACAGTAAATAAAGCAGGAGATATTTATGTGGAAACGTTTAGGTGATCTTCTCATTGACGAAGGTCTGCTCACCAATGATCAGCTCATGGAGGCACTGGACTATCAGAAGAAAGAGGGCGGACGGCTCGGTTCTATACTGGTACAGCAGGGTTATGTGACAGATGATCAGATATCCCATGCACTGGGCAAACAGTACGGTGTGCCTGTTGTTGATTTTTCCCGGGAGGAAATTGATGAAATGACACTGGGTCTCATCAAACCCCAGATGGCTCAGAAATTTCAGATCATCCCGGTGAAGAGACACGGCAAGGACCTCTATGTTGCAATGGCAAATCCGGTTGATGTCTATACAATTGAGGATGTGAAATTCGCAACAGGCTACAATGTCATACCCATGGTTGCCAGTGAGAATATCATCAATTCAGCTGTTGAGGAGTACTATGGTGTGTCGGGCGCACTATCTGATGTCATATCAGAGATGAATATTGATGACAGTGATATAGAGATCATTGAAGAGGAGAAGGAGCCTGACACACAGCAGCTTCTCATTGATGTTGATGCAGCACCTGTTGTAAAACTCGTCAATGGTATTATCATTGAAGCAGTCAAACAGGGTGCATCAGACATACATATTGAGCCATTTGACCGTCTTCTCAGGGTGAGATACAGGGTTGACGGTGAACTGAAGGAGATCATGTCCCCCCAGTACACACTGGGCCCTGCAATAGCATCAAGGATCAAGATCATGTCCGGTCTTGACATATCCCAGAGGCGTCTCCCCCAGGACGGAAGGATAGGAATGAAGATCAGCCAGAAGACAATTGACCTGAGGGTATCCACAATGCCCACTGTTCACGGGGAGAAGATAGTAATGAGGGTTGCAGAGAAATCAGCATTGATGAAACTGGAGGATATCGGTCTCTCCAAGAAGGCTTACAATGATTTCAAGAAAGCAATAAACAGGCCCAATGGGATAATACTCGTTACAGGTCCCACGGGCAGCGGAAAGACCGTTACTTTATACTCTGTACTTGCCCGCATAAACAGGCCTAATGTCAATATCATTACAGCAGAAGACCCTGTTGAATATGATTTCGTGGGCATCAATCAGGTGCCTGTTCAGGAGAAGGTGGGATACACCTTTGCCAAGGCGCTCCGCGCATTCCTGAGACAGGACCCCAATATAATCATGGTCGGTGAGATCAGGGACCTTGAGACAGCTGATATTGCAATCAAGGCATCACTGACCGGTCATCTCGTGCTCTCAACACTGCACACCAATGATACATGCGCCACAATAGCCAGACTGATAGACATGGGGCTGCAGCCCTATAAGGTTGCATCATCCGTTGTACTGATTGAAGCGCAGCGGCTTGTAAGGCGCATATGCCCTGCATGCAAAGAGCAGATTGACATACCTGATGAGGAATTCGTCAAATACGGAGTCAATCCTGCTTATATGAAGGGCGGCACATTCTATTCGGGAAGGGGCTGCGTCAAATGCGGGAATAGCGGATATAAAGGCAGACTCGGGCTCTTTGAGGTCCTTCCTATGACACATTCTCTCAGGGATATGATAGTAAAAGATGCATCCAGTGATGAATTGAGGAAACAGGCGAGGAAAGAGGGTGTCATCATGCTGAGAGAGGATGGACTGATAAAGGTCAAGTCAGGAATTACAACACTAGAAGAGGTTATGCGGGCTACAGTTGGATGAAATAAAAGCACTATTCAGCAAACTCAAATCAAAAGAGAAGAATGCCATACTCTTTGACAGGATAAGCAATTTCAAGTATTCGGATGCTGCAGAGAGAATTGCCTCATACCCTGATTATGTGATTGACCAGTTCATACTGTCTTACAAAGAGGGCAATATGGTTGATTTCATCTCAGCTGTGAGAAAGCAATATACAAGAAAGGCTCCTCTCAGATTCTATTCAGGCATATTCCGCATATTCACTCCTGACAGTGAACCGGGCATTGAACTGGAGACCAGAAAGGGTCAGGAGCAGATGACAAAGGATATTGAATATGCAATAGAAAACAATGCTCTATTCATAGGCGAGGCGCCGCCGGGCACAGGCAAATCACTTGCGTATCTAATGCCTGTTGTGAGAAATATCAAGAATAAGAAGAGGGCTGTCATATCCACCAATACAAAGAATCTGCAGATGCAGATATTCAGAAGTGATGCACGTATTGCATGCAATCTGACAGGCATACAGTTCTCAGCATGTGTTATCAAGGGCATTGCCAATTATCTCTGTCTCTTCAAGTTTAATGAGAACAAGGATTCCCTGACCCCCCTCATGCGGCTTGCACTGGAGGGATTCCATATACTCTCCGAATCCGGTGACCTCAGTGAATTGAAGTTTTTTGATAATGCTGACATGAATCAGATTGTTTCCGACAGTGAATTCTGCATGGACAGGGATTGCCCCTTTGTTGCCAAGTGCTATTTTATGAAGATCAGGAAACAGGCAAAATCATCCGATATAATTTTCACCAACCATTATCTCACCCTAATTGATAATTCAAGGAACAATATCTATTTTGATGAGTATGACATATCTGTGTTTGATGAGGCGCACAATATGGAGAATGTTGTATCAGAGCTCTTTGCATATCAGTTCAATTTCCGCTACTTTGAGAATATGATGAATTATTTCCGCAAGAGACTGCTAAACACACTGTCACACATCCGCTCGGGCAAGACAGCTGATCTGCTCAGTGAATTCATCAATCCCCTCATACTGCAGATCAATATTGTTCTTGAAAAAACAGAGATGCTGCGCCTCAATCTGAAGGATAAACTGATATTTGACAATGGAGCAAGGCAGGAGCTGCAGTCACGGTTCTTCCGGGATCATGAAGATGAGGTCAAACAGATTGCCGGGGCATTGTACAGTATAAATAACAAGACACAGACAATAATGGCTGAAATGGAATCAGGCGGTTCAGACAAGGAGAGATTTCATCTTATCAGATATCTCAATGAGAAGATAAATTCCTTCTATGAGGCATTTGTTGTTGTAACTGATGCTGATAATGAGGAATATGCTTTCTACTACAAAACAGACAGGAGTAAGAATATTGTACTGTCCGGTGTGCCTGTTGAAACAGGAGAATTGTTCAGTGATACAATGCTCAAAGACAGTGAGAACCCGGCACTGTTCATATCAGCAACACTGGGCATCAATAATGATTTCTCCCTATTCAAGAAACAGACAGGCATACATCACGAGGACAGGATGCTGATTGAAGACACATACCAGTCCGGATTTGACTGGGACAGGCAGATGAGTGTCAAATGCATTACCGGAATGGGCAATCCCAATGATGAGGAATTCCTCAAAAAAACAGTTCAGTTCATAAAATACATGCGCAATCACAAAAAGAGGACACTTGTCCTTACAACATCATATGATCAGATTGCCTATATCAGGAAACATCTCAGGGGCAAGGATATTTTCTTTCAGAAGAAGAACGGCAATTATGACCTGCTTCTTGACAAGTACAAGAATTTTCAGGAGAGTGTGCTGATTGGCACAAGCCGTTTCTGGGAGGGGGTGGATCTTCCCGGTGATCTGCTTGAGGTTATCATCATGCTCAAGATGCCGTTTGCTGTACCGAGTGACCCGGTTATCAAGAAGAGGAATGAGAGAATAGCCCGGGAAGGCAAGAACCCCTTCATGGAATACACACTGCCCACAGCAGTGCTGAGAATGAAACAGGGTATAGGCCGTCTTATCAGGAAGAAGACAGACAGGGGCATTGTCTATCTCCTTGATGAACGCATTGTAAAGAAGCGCTACGGCAGATTCATAAGGAATGCCCTGTTTGTTCAACCCGAGATCACTTCCTATTCACAGATTATAAGCGGAGGCAATGATGAGGATATATTTTCTCAGACACGGTGAATCAGAGGGCAATAGAGAGAACAGATTCAGGGGCAGGATGGATTACCCCCTCACTGAAAGGGGAATCTATCAGGCGGAGAATGCAGGCAGATACCTCAAGGGCGGGCATTTTGAGAAAATATACTCCAGTCCTCTGAAGAGAGCAGTTACAACAGCTGAAAGGATTTCTCACACACTGGATTCTGACTTTGAACTGTGCGATGCATTCAACAATATAAAGCTCGGGGAATGGGAGGGAAAGAAAAAGGATTATATTGAAAAGCATTACCCCAAGCAGTTTAATACATGGCTCACCCGGCCCCATAAGCTCCGCATGGAAAATATGGAGTCACTGCCGGAAATTGAGAAGAGGGTTCTGGAGAAAATAGCAAGTTTAATGAGAATACACAGCGGCAATATTATCATTGTCACGCACAGAACAGTCATCAAACCTGCAATAGCAGCACTCATTGGTATAAGCGAGCCTTCATTCTGGAAAATTGAGGTTGATACTGCTTCAATAAGTATCATTGAATGCAGCAATGGGCAATGGACATTGAAGAACCTCAATATCAATCATTATCTGGATGATTACCCGCAAGATGTCCAATGAATTTCATATATTCACACGATAGTGTATTTCTCAGTATTGAGCATGACAGTAACAGTGTTGAGACAATTCAGTTCACTTCACCGCAGAGCCCCATGCAAGCATCATCTTACGGTGTGTTTATCACAGAACAGCTCAATGCATATTTTACAGGCAAACTGAAAAATTTTGACATCAAGTTCCGGTACAGGGGCTCCCCATTCAGGCAGGATGTGCTGAGGGCAATAGCAGATATTCACTACGGTTCAACTGTATCATACAAAGAATTGGCTGAAAGAGCCGGTCACCCGGGGGCTTACAGAGCAGCAGGCACTGTCTGCCAGTCCAATGACATTGTTCTTGTCATACCCTGCCACAGGGTTATAAAATCAAATGGTGATACAGGCAGATTCGGCGCAGGCCCCTCTCTGAAGAAACGGCTCCTTGAATGGGAAAAACACAATACTCCATTTTCAATGCAATAGACCCATTATTTTGTCAAAACCACCCTCCAAATCCCGGGGACAGCCCTTGCGATTCAAGCAATTTCTATCCCGCTATTTATTAACTTATATCAAAATTCTTTTCAAGTGTTGTTATTCAAGAACTTATAATTATGTACTTTTTGTCAATTTGCTCAAATCGCAAGGGCTGTCCCCGGGATTTGGACAGAATTGTGTGTAAGGTAAGTTATATATGGTCTTATATCGGATTTTGGGCTGTTTTGAGCAGAATCTATTTGTATCTTAACCCTCCGTCCCTTTATCGTTTTGCGTATTGTAGCAAATAGAGCGTGTAGAACACATATTTTCAGTGGCTTGTGTCTGGTAGCTTGTGTCTGGTAGCTTGTGCCTTGTGTCTCATACTTCTTCCTGCTCTATCTCTATTAAGACTGACTTTCCCGCATAACGCATAACGCATTACGCAGCACGTGTATTGCAAAACTATTGACTTGCAGGCTTATTGCAATAATATTAATACTATGTATGTAGTATATCCGGATACAATGGGCAAGATTGACAGTAAAACCCCTGAGAAATACGGGATTAAATCCCTGATTCTCATGGAGAATGCGTCTATTGCACTGTCCAATTACATTATCTCCAATTTCTCAGGCAGAAGGGTCACCATACTCGCCGGTCCGGGGAATAATGGAGGTGACGCTCTGGCTCTGGCGCGTCATCTGCTCAATAAGAATTACAGTGTCAAGGTCTTTCTCTTTGCCAAACCCTCAGGATACAGTGATGATTCCCGGACAAATTATGATATTCTAAAGAAGATGAACGGAGAGATAATCAATGGATTCAGGCATAAGAGGAAACTTGTCCATGCTGTAAAGAATGCTGATATTATTGTTGACGGGCTATTCGGAACAGGATTCAAGGGTCAGATAAGGGATAATTATCTCCATGTATTCAAGACACTGGAGAAATATGATGCTGCTGTTGTTTCCATAGATATACCGTCAGGACTGAACGGCACAACAGGCATACCTGCAGAGCATGCAGTAAAAGCCCATTCTACTGTTTCTTTTGCTGCAGCAAAAACAGGAATGCTCTGGAACAGGGCAATGGAACATGTAGGCAATCTTATTATTGCCGATATATCCATACCCAAGGCACTCATTGAAAAGCATGACCCCTATTTCCTTCTTGACAGGGAGATGGTCGGGATAATCAGGTCAGACCTCCCGGGCCGCAAGCAGTGGCTGCATAAAATGGAGAAAGGCAGGATAGGTGTAATCGGCGGTAACAGCGGCATGCAGGGTGCACCCCAGATGACAGGCATGGCAGGACTCAAGACAGGTGCAGGTATTGTCTATGTTCATCTGCTCAAAGAAACAGAGAGGAAATTCTATCCGGAAATTGTTTTCAGCAATTCATACAAGGATATTATCAAGAATAATAATACAATTGTCCTGGGCCCCGGGCTCGGCAGAGACAGCAGAGCCGAGTCAGTGGTTTCATATATTCTCAAGAGAAAGCGGAAGAAGAAGAATATTATCATTGATGCCGATGCTGTCAATATAATTGCAAAGATGCCTGATGACATCAAGAAGGTCTATCTCAGAGGCAGGATAGTGACACCACATCCCGGGGAATTCAAGCGCCTCACAGGCAAATCATTCAACAGTATTGATGAGAAGATCAGATTGAGCAGGGAGTTCTGCAGAAAATACAATACACTGCTTGTTCATAAATCACCTCCCACAATAATCACTGATTCCCGGACAACATTCATATTCCCCTTTATGTCAGAGAAACTCGCAACAGCAGGTTCAGGAGATGCATTGAGTGGAATAATAGCAGGATTTCTGGCAGGGGGCGTCAATCCTTTCTATGCTTCGCTTCTGGGTGTCTATATTCATTTCAGATCAGGGGCGGACCTGAACAATCCCTCGCCTTCAGCAGGGGAGATTATAGACAATATTTCATCAGTAATGGAGGATTTCAATTGAAACGATTTATTCTCTTTTTGATAATACTTGTCAGTATTAATACATATGCTGCCGGATACTTCCCCGGGGACTGGGAGATATACTCATATATGATGAGTGTGCAGGATATTGACGGTAATCTCAATGAAGTATATGCAGCATGCAATACAGGTATTATTGCTATAGACAAATTCACCGGTCAGTCAAGACCAATACTCACATTCAGGAATAATGTAATGAATGATTTCCCCTTCAGTAATCTCATGGTGGATGATTACAGGATGTATAATATTTATTTTTCAGGCAGGAAGAACTTCTATCATTATGATAAATTTGAAGATTCCCTGTATATGTCCGATATACCCGGATACAGGGGGAGCAATATTGAACGCATAGGGATTGACCCTCAGTATGTGTATATTGAGATAAGGGAGAAAATACTTCAATGCAGAAAGGATTCCATTGCATTCAACAATTGGAATGAAACGGAGAATGCCAATATCAAATGGAAATACGACAGTAAGAATATTGAAGACAGGATTGAGCTGATGCCTCGGTACAGGTATTTTCATGACAGGAAATATGAATTTACATGTTACTATGAGAATATGGGGTATTACTGGATAGGAACAGACGGGGCAGGCATATACAAAATAGATCTCAATACAGGAGAGGAAGAGCATTATCTCAATAGCACAGGCGGTCTGGACAACCGCGCCATTGCTGTTGATTCTGCAGGCACTGTCTGGATTGCAGGACTGAGAACTCAATTTATCACAAGATACTTCCCCAAAGCGGATTCATTCCAGTATTTCCCGACCCGTGACATTCCTCAGATAACGGATAATAATATTATCTCCATCTCATGCAATAGTGACAATATATTGTTCGGCACAGATACAGGAGAGGCATTCTTCTATTCACTGAGCGACAAGAGATTCTATGAGATATTCAATGAACAGGGCAATACTGTTTTCAGAAGCACGCCTATAGACAGCAGCAGATTTTTCATATCAGACAATATGGGTGTGGGTATTATTGATACTGAAATAAAACGCTTCTCCCGCAATGGCATTGAAAAGATGCCTTCTGTAATTGACCTGGATATTTACAATGATTCACTCTTTATTGTATCAGGCAATTCTGTCTATTCAATGCATAAGGACGGGAAAGAGTTCGCCGAGAAGGAATTTGATTTCCCTGTGTTCACTGTTTATCAGTATATCAAGGATGATTCAATTGAGATAATTGCAGATAATGCGTATCTGCATGTCAAAACCGCTAATGAGTGTTCATTTACCTCTTATCCTGTAGAGGGGTTTTTCGGCGAGTTCTGGGATATGACCTATGACAGTGACAATATATGGATTGCAGGCAGGGACGGTATTGCACGTTTCTTCAGAGAGGACAAGAGATGGAAGGTGTACAGTGAACAGAATGCCCCCATGCCCAGAACATTCACATATTCTCTTATAAGCCTGGACGGGCATATATATGCAGGCACAAGTAATGCCTTTTACAGATTCTATTACTCCAATCCGATGTTGATTAATGAATGAAGAAGATTTTCATATTCCTTATCATACTGCATCTCTGCGCCGGTCTGACAGGTGAAAAGGTCAAGGGCATATACATAAACAGATTCAAGGCATCCTCATCCCTCTTTTATCAAATTGCAGACAGTATGATCAAATACAATTTCAATGCAGCTGTTATAGATGTGAAATACGACAGGGGCGAGAATGCATTTGACATCTCCGGCAAATTCCCCCAAGTCAATTCATACCGGCCCATATCCGGCCTTGATGATAAAATTGCATATCTCAAGGAACACGGCATCAAACCCATTGCCCGTATTGTCTGTTTCAAGGACAATATACTGGCAGAGGCACATTCATACAGATATGCTGCCCGCTACCCTGATTCTTCACTGTTCAGGGACATATCGGGTTCATTCTGGGTATCACCCTACAGCAGGTATGTGAGGGATTATATTATTGAGATATCCGTAATGTGTGCAGAA
>JAWOBN010000017.1:0-18697 GCA_046484245.1 bacterium
GAGAGCGGGACCGGCGGCAATATTGCCCCTTCTGTCTCATCACTCTCGCATATACCCTCAACAGTTACTGTCAGTGACAGTGTGACTGTCAAGGCAACAATAATTGATGAATCCGGCATATCAGCAGATACATGCTTCTATGCTGTCGGAGCTTCAGGTTCATACTCATCTGTACAGAAGGATTCAGTGACCAGCAATGATTACTATTATTCCATAGGGGGTTTCTCCCTGAGTGACACTGTTTATTATTACGCAAAGGCAGTGGATGATTCATCTGCTTCAACTGTTTCAGACACCAATTCATTCATTGTGTATGATGAGATAACAGGTATAAATCTCAATGGTTATACAATTTACCAGTATGACTCATATCAATCATATACTTTCGGCGATATAACACTGCCTGACAATGGATATCTGATACTTGCCAGGGACATTGACAAACTGTCATTTGAATCCTATTACGGAGTAACTCTGGGCGGCAATGTGACATTCATTAATTCCGGAGGCAGTCTGCCGCAGGCAAATGGCGGCGAGACATATTCCCTGCATGCTTCAGGCGGCGCACCGGTTGATTCAACAACAGCTGTTATGTCATCAGGCAATACATATGAGAGGGATTCAACCAATGTCAATACCTGGGCTGTGTCCTCGTGGACATCAGCCACACCGGGAAGCGGAGCAAATGGCGGTTATAATGCAGGCATTGTCATCAATGAATATACTGACCCGGGTGACTATTTATATGAATACGCGGAACTGTACTATGACGGCAGCGGGTCTATCAACTGGCTGCCCCAATTTGCAGGCCACAACCGCACACCGGCATATCCCCAGCAGTCAGAGACAGTGATTGTCAATATTGATATTACGGATGATACAGGTATAATGGCTGACACATTATTCTATGCGGTCAATTATGGTGCGGACAATCCTGTGCAGAGTGATTCTATAAGCGGCAGTACATATTACTACACTATACCCGGATACAATAAAGATGACATCATTGATTATTATATAATAGCAGTTGATGATTCATCTGCTTCTGCATACTCAGACACATTTGACTATACTGTCGGGACCACCAGTGCCCCGGGCATGAAGGTGCTCTTTGATTTCTCCAAGGAGGAAACAGCAGGCAATGCTGACTGGATAATAGATACGGATTATCCCCATCCCTCACCTGCAAATCCCTCTTCAGAAACGGATTGGCTGGGCGGCATCTCATACTGGGGATTTGAACTGGACAGTTTCGGGTATGAATGCTGGACACTGCCACCGGGCAATACTATTTCCTATGATGAATCATCCACTGATTCACTGGATCTGTCATACTTTGATGTATTCATAATACCCGAGCCCCAGAACCCTTTCACTGCATCCGAGAAACAGGCAATATTTGATTTTGTCCGCAATGGCGGCGGGCTCTTCATGGTTGCTGACCATGTCAGTTCTGACAGAAATAACAATGGCTGGGATTCACCGATGATATATGATGACCTCCCCTCAGACAGTTTCGGCATATACTTCAGGCAGACAGGAGAAGGAGACAATTACTACAACCCCACATCCAGCAATTTCACAGGCCTTGATTCCATATACAATGGTCCATGGGGTGACTGTAATAATGAACCTACAGATGCAACACTCTATTTCCACGGCGGAACAGCAATAACTGTTTACAGTGACCCGGATGTGATTCATATTGCCAAGGAAGACGGTAATGCGTCCAGGAGTCTACTTACTGCAGCGCGCTGGGGTGAAGGCAAGGTCATGGGCATGGGAGACAGTTCACCTGCTGATGACGGAACAGGGCAGTCAGGCAATACACTGTATGACGGGTGGACAGAAGGAGCAACCAGATATCTCATACTCAATGCCACATGGTGGCTCTCAGTGGGCAGTACAGGCAATACCGGTATCAATCAGACATTCTCTTCATTTGAAGTGGATAATAATACTGTGCGCATTAATATTTCCATTACTTCACCGCAGAGATACTCCACTGTCAGACTCTACAGGAAGACCAAATCCCGGAGGAGATATGAATTCGCATCTTCACTTCAGGCAGATAATTCCATTGAATTCACTGACAATATTGAGGGTCTTGAAGGCAGGATAAGTTACAAGGTCACTGCTCTTGACAATAATGGCAATGAGGAGATGATTGATTTTATTTCTGTGAGTAATATCCAATCGGACCTCAGACCGGTTAATTCACTGGTTTCGCATTCCATTGAACTGTCAGGCGGCGGCAACAGCCGGTACAGTATATACAGTCCGTCTGGCAGAATGCTCACAAGCGGAACTGCCAAGCATAAAATTATTGATATAGACAGGCTCGGCACAGGACTGTATTTCCTTGAAATCAATAATCAGAGGTTTAAGATAATAAAGATAAAATGAAGATGATAAAGAAGAACAAAAAGGCATATCATGATTTCAAGATAGAGGATGAATTTGAGGCAGGCATTGTTCTAAACGGCAATGAGGTGAAATCCCTGCGCAATCATGCATGTTCCATAAAGGAGGCATATGCCCGCATCAATCCCGAAACAAGGGAGATATGGATACACAACATGACAATAGACAGATACTCCCATTCAGCAGAAGAGGATTATAATCCCAACAGGAAACGTAAACTTCTTCTTCACAAACATCAGATAAAGAGATTGTATAAAAAAACTGAAGAGAGGGGTTATACCCTTGTGCCCCTTGCACTGTACTTCAATGACAGGAATATTGTCAAGATGCTCCTGGGACTGGGCAAGGGCAAAACCAAATACGATAAAAGGGAATCCATAAAAAGGAGAGATTTTGAAAGAGAACAGGCGCGTTTACGCAAGAATATTCTTTAGCATATTGGTACTGACACTGCTTACTGTTCCCATTGCTGCAGAGCAGTACTATACATGCACTGTCAACACCAATACTGATTCACTTATTATATACAGGCAAAATGATGTTGACTACATAGATCTCAGTATTTTCACTGCATTGATAGGCGCTGATGTCAATTACAAGAACATTCAGGAAGAGGTAAGAATAGAGACAGGCCGCAATTATGTTATACTGAGCCTCAAGAGCCCTTTCTACAGGTCAAAGGGCAATGTGCTTAAAATGAAACATACCCCCCTTCTACATGACGGATTGATACTCTTTCCCGTCAGTTCACTGGAACATGTATTCAAACCCCTGCTTCCGGAGAATGCTGATTTCAGCAGCGGCAATCTCACACTGGCTGCATCCATTGAACTGCGCAAGATTGAAGCGAGCAGAGAGTATATTGACCTGACATTCTCATCACAGCCTGATTATGAATCCGAGATCACAACGCGGGATATTATTCTATTTGTCAAGAACTGCACAATTGACACCAAGAAATTCAAGAGAAAGAACAATAACAGCATCATCAGGGTGATTGAGGCAATCAATGACAAGAAAGAGGCAACACTGATACTGACACTTGAACCTGTGCTTGCAGTCAAATACATTGAGAAGAGGAATAATATACTGAGGATATACCTCAAGAAGAGGGAGTCACAGGCAACAAACAAGAATTCACTGAAGCTCAATACTGTTATTATTGATGCAGGTCACGGGGGCAGGGACCCCGGGGCATTGGGGCCTACCGGTCTCAAGGAAAAGACAATGAATCTTGATATTGCCATCCGCCTGAAGAAATTGATTGAGGCAAATCACAAGAACATCAAGGTTGTTATGACAAGAACAGATGACAGATATGTCTCACTGCAGGAAAGAACAATGCTTGCCAATAAATACCCCAATGCTGTATTCGTATCCATTCACTGCAATGCATCACTCAACAGAAAGGCAAGGGGTGCGGAAACATATTTTCTTTCCCCTGCGAAAACAGACTGGGCAAGAGCAGTGGAAGCAAGGGAAAACGCATCTCTGGCATTTGACCTTCCCGAGGAGGAGAAAGAGGGCCTTGATTTCATACTGTGGGACATGGCTCAGAATGAGTTCCTCTCAGAATCAAGCCGTCTGGCTGAACTGATTCAGGAGGAATTTGAGAGTAACTGTAAATACCCGCGGGGTCTCAATCAGGCAGGATTTTATGTACTCAAGGGTAATTATATGCCTGCTGTCCTTGTTGAAACAGCATTCATATCCAATAATGAAGAAGAAAAAGACCTCAAGAAACCGGATTTCAGAAAGAAGCTGGCAAAGAATATATATAATGGTTTGAGGGGATTCATTGATGAATACTCCCAGAAAAGCAAATAATCTGCCCATAGGCGTCTTTGACAGCGGTGTCGGAGGACTCACTGTTGTCAGAGAGATAATCAGACAGCTTCCCGGTGAGGATATCATCTATTTCGGCGATACGGCGAGAGTGCCGTACGGCAGCAAATCACCGGATACAATCAGGCATTTTGCAATGCAGAACAGCAGATTTCTGGCAGATGAACAGGTCAAACTCATTGTTGTTGCCTGTAATACTGTATCATCCAATGCAATGGACCTGCTGAGGAGGAATTTCACTTTGCCCTTCATTGATGTACTTGCCCCCAATGCCGAAATTGCAGCCAGGACAACCAAAAACAACAGAATAGGCATTATAGGGACACATGCCACAATAGAATCCGGTTCCTATGAGAGGGTGATCAGTAAACTGAACAGCAATGCCCGGATATTCACTCAGCCGGCACCTCTGCTTGTCCCTCTTGCAGAAGAGGGCTGGACAGAACACAGGGCTGCTCAACTGATAATCAATGAATACCTCAGTCCGCTTATTGAAAGCGGCATTGACACATTGATACTGGGATGCACGCATTATCCGCTCTTTGAAGGTCTTATCAGGGATATCTGCGGGAATGATATTACTGTCATCAATTCTTCAAGGCATACTGCAGGGAAAGTGGCGGATAATCTGAAGAATGAGAATAATCTCTCAGGAAATAAAAAAGGGGACATCACTTTCTGTCTCAGTGATATCCCCAGGAATTTTTATGATATTGCCGAGAGGTTCCTGATGCATAAGATCAGCAAACCGGTAAGGCATATCAATATTGAGGCTTTTTAATCAATAGCTGTCTTCTGACCCTTTACAAAGTAAATCTCAATTTTCTTGGATGTCTCATCCTCAAGTCTCACAGGCATTGAATCCTTGTCAAATGCAATAACTGTGTAGCGCGTTACAGACATATCAAGATTCTCCAGCACTTTCTTTTCATCCCTTGTCAGTTCTTCCTTAGCCTTCAGTTCATCATAAGTGGGTCTCTCTGCCTGGAATAATCCTATGGCAAATGTGCCCGGTGCACCCCTCTGCTGACCGTGTCTGGATGAGAGTGTATTGTCATTGATCTCAAGTGTGTTCCTCAGTATATATGTATATGCATCATCCGGTGAATACTCTTCGCCTGTGAACGGGTTCGTAACATTGAATTCATTGAGATAATTCATCATCTTCTGATTGACACTGTCCGGCAGTTCGCCTGTTTTATCCAGTGTTGCATTCTTCTCATATGCTGCTCTCATTGCATACATATTTGATATGACACTGTATTTATTGTTCATATCCCTATTCTGGACATAACCGGGATAAATAAGAATATAAAGCAGTACTGCGAGTGCTATGACGATCCCTATCTCAAGAAACGGAAACTTTTTCATATTGACGCTCCTTATTTATTTTTTTATTTATATGATTATAGTTAAACAGCTATCGGTGTCAAGAAGTTTTCAGATATCACTATTCAAATACAATATCAAGTATCTCTATTTTCATACTGTCTATCATTGCAGAAATTGTTTTGCCTGAACCATTGACGAGCAGTATATATGTCACATTTTTTTCAGGGAAACAGTACATCTCGGCATTGTATCCGTACATGCTCCCGCTGTGGCCTGCAGCAGTGCCGTAATCTGTTTTTGTGAATGCAAGTCCCAGTCCGTACTCATCCCCGCTGTCACCTGTGTCAGTCCTCTCAGTCATCAGATCCAGTGTATTCTGCTCCAGTATATCCCCGTTAAACAGTGCACTGAGAAAAACCGCCATGTCATCTGCTGTTGAGATAATCCCCCCGTCAGGTGTCATATGCCCCATTGTAAATTCCGTTGCATCGCATATCTCTCCATTCCCGTACATATCACAGTATCCGCGCGCAAGGCCTTCAGGCATTGTTCTGTTGTCATAATAATATGTATTGTCCAGATTGAAGGGGCTTATTATTCTGCTGTAAAGCATATCAGCAAAGGGGTGACCTGTTACTGTCTCTACAATAAGACCCAGAATAATATAATTGGTATTGGAATAGTGAAAACCGGTGCCCGGTTCAAAATAGGCATCCTCTTGAGCAATGAATTCCAGTGCATCACCGTATGTCCAGACCCTGTCCATGTCATTGAGCATTGTAAGGCCGAACATTGAGGTCTCTGTATAGTTGAAAATCCCGCTTGTATGATTCAATATCTGTTTTACTGTTGCTTCACTGAGATTATCAACAGAATTGACCAGTGTATCACTCAGATAAACAGATGCCTTTGACTCAATGTCTATCTCTCCCCTTTCATGCATACCAAGGATCAGTGCTGCTGTATATGTCTTTGTAATACTGCCTATCCTCATCCTCTGCTCATATGTCATTATCTTGCCGGCGGCAATATCGCTGTAGCCGGATGCATAGGCAAATTCCCCGCCTGTACTGTCACTGATATACAGTATTACACCGGGAAGCCCCCTGTCCGTATATGACTGTATGATAGAGATCAATGTATCGGCTCTCACATGCCCGGCAGTATCAAGGGGCATTTGAGTATCAATGGAGCATGAAAGAGCCAAGATAAGCATTACTGCAGATAACAATAGAGTTCTTTTCATCAGTCACCCCCATTGAATCTGAATGACATGCCCAGTCTGATACTTGTATGGGGGAGCATGGGAATGCCGTCTTCAGGCATATACGGGTACTCCATGAAATAAGAGGTGCCTGCATATATGCGCATAGGCATTATATCCTTTTCACTGAGGTCATATCCCAGTGTAAAACCGGTCAGTATTATCAGATTGGGTCTGCCCCAGTCAATTATCCGCGTGAATTCACCATTATCATCAATCTCATACAGTGCATCTGTATAGAATTCATGAAGGTATCCTATACCGCCTGATACATCAGCGAATATCCCCGGAGGGGTGGTGTATCTCAGTCCTGTCTGAGTTGAGAGTAAATAGGCATTGTGCAGGTATTCATGATAGTAATAGCCGATATCCAGTTTTTGAAAGAAAAGCCATCTGCCGCTGTTTATGGGGTATTCAATGCCTGCAATGACACCGGGGTGGAAAACATCATGAGCAAATCCCTCCGGTGAAGGTATTGAAACCGCTTCATTGATACCCTCAATGTATATATCCGATTTGTCCGGAATACTGCCCTGTATTGCCAGGCATACTGCTGTAAGCAGTAAAACAAAATTAATCCTCTTCATATCATTCCTGCTCCATATCATTGATATTGAGGACCTCCACACCTGCCTGCTCTAAAATCTCCTCTGCCAGTCTGTCCGGATATCCCTCATCCATGATTATCCTCTTTATACCTGCATTGATTATCATCTTGGCGCATATAAAGCACGGCTGTGTTGTTATGTACATCTCGGCTCCTTCAACAGTTATACCCATTTTTGCTGCCTGTATTATTGCATTCTGTTCAGCATGAACAGCCCTGCATATCTCATGTCTCTGGCCGGACGGTATCTTCATCCTCTGCCTGAGGCATCCGCCCAGTTCATCACAATGCGGCACACCCCTGGGAGGCCCGTTGTATCCTGTTGAGAGTATATGCCTGTCCTTGACAATAATCGCCCCCACCTCTCTCCTGAGGCATGTGGAGCGTGTTGCAACAAGCCGCGTTATATCCATGAAATACCTGGGCCATGACGGTCTTTTAGTCACTGTTACTCCCCTGTGATTTTATTACTCTATAGAGATTCATTTCACTCTGAGTCATCTGCATTGTGTCAATCTCAATGCCCTTCAGTGCTGTTATTTCAATATAATTGACTCTGCCTGATTGGCCTGACTTCATGTCAAACGGCAATTCATCCATATCAAGAGCGAGAACTGACAGTGTATTGAGATAATGGTCCAGCACACTGTTCCTGTGATCATATAATCCTGTCAATGTCTCTTTTACTTCATGGGAAATATTGCTGCCTGTAATGAGCCTGCTGTATATATATTTGACTGCTTCTATCTTCACTGCAATTGAACTGTCTTGAAGCAGTTTATTAACTAATCCGTTGTTAATTGGTCTATTCAGGTGATTTAAGCTTCTAATTAAAATGATTTTATCATATGTCCCACCTGCCATCAGACTGCTGCAGACAGAGAGATTGAGTGCTCCGCGAAACGGAACTTGAGGAATACTCACTGCCTCAAGTATATTGACTATGCCTGTCTGACTGTAAGCAGAAGCACCAGCAGGCATCAGTGCGATGCATGAAATTATAATGAGTAAAACGGTCTTCTTAATCATTTGCATAATACCTTATACCCCAGAACTCACTGAATCTATTCTCCATATCCCTGCCATTGATTGACGCAGACCCGGCTGTCTTGTACAGGACACCAATGGAGAAATCCGGACTATTGTCATAGACAGTCCCGCAGCTCAGTGAATCATTATTGAATGCATCCTCTCCGCTCATATCAAAGAGCATTCCCGATGACATGAGCATTGCTGAACCCTGTGAATACACAGTGCCTGAGTATATGTCATTGCCGCTGTAATCAGAGAGTATGCCTGCTGAAGAGTGCCTGGCAAATCCCTGTGAGTATGACAATGCTTCATATCTGTCATTACCGGCATTGTCAGCAAGAACACCTGCACCATTATGCGCTCCGCAGCCCTGGGAGAATTCACCTGAAATATATATGTCATTGCCCCGTGTGTCATAGAGAAGCCCCATTGAGAAATGCGCGCCAAAGCCCTGTGAATATCCGCCTGCTGTGTATCTGTCATTACCGTCAAGGTCTGCCAGCACAGCGGTCCCGCCTATGCCTCCTGCCGGTTCACCGTCAGAAGCGCCCTGCGTGTAACGGGCATCCGACATATATCTGTCATTGCCTTCAATATCCGCAAGAATACTGATGCCTTTGCCTGCAGCAGATGACTGAGAGTAACTGCCTGACATATAGATGTCATCACCACTCTCATCAGACAGTACTGACAGGCCGTTATGTGAAAAACAGAGAGAGAAATCCCCGCCTGTATATATATCATTGCCGCTTCTGTCATCAATCAGTGCAGCACCGTTTGATGAAAAACACAAACTGCTGTCAGGGCCTATGTATTGGTCATGACCCTCAAGGTCAATAATGCATGCAAAACCATTCACCCCGCCTGCAATGGAATACGGACCCGTTCCTATATACCTGTCATTGCCTCCCGGGTCAAAGATTATTGTATTGGGACCGGACAGTATGTATGTATCATCACCCATTGAGCCCCTTATCACAGTGAGTGTGTCATCGTATATCACTCCCCGCGAAAGAGGGTATGATGAGAACAATGCAGTGAGCTCGTCATTATCCGATTCCATTATCTGCTCAATGATATATGCATATTTATACAGTGCAACACTGTCATACCGGCTTTTGGCTGCCCCGCGAAATGAGCGGCTCTGCTGCCAGCATGAATCAATGAAGGATGCCAGTACAGGGCTGCCGCTCCTGCTGAATACCTTAAGGAGTGTTTTGAATCTGTTCATTTCAGTGAACTCGCCTGTGTCAATGTACTTGATAAGCCTCAGCCATGCATTTCGCTCTATCATGTCAAGAAGACGGACCGAATAATCCTCATAGGAATACGGTGCCTCCAGTATTCCCCTCACTGATGAGGGTGCATCAGACCTCAGATAACCGGCAGGCCTCTCCATAATAGACGGGTCCTTGCCTAATGTGCCCAGTGCACTGACAAGCGCCTTTTCATTTGCCTGCAGCAGTATGCAGAATATTATCACAATAAACAGAATGAACTTTCTCATCTACTTCCCTGAAGTTTCCGGAAGCGAGAATGTCTTCAGAATTGTGGCTGTTTCCATTAATTTGAAGAATTTCCTCTTGCCGGGATTGTATATATGGCCGTCCATCACAAGCATTCCGCCCTGAGTATGGATAATATAGGCAATGAACGGTCCGCCGTAATTATTCTCATCATTGGACCATACGCCCATTATCTGACGGGCCGGATAATCATTGACCTCCACTGTGTCCATGGAGAGTTTGATATAAGAGGTATCAATATAATCCCCCTGCCAGTGCAGGCTGCCCATTGTATTGCGCCAGTTGAAGAAATCCTCCAGTGTGAAACTGTCCATTCCCTTTCTGTAAGATACAGTTACAACCCTCTCGGGATGATGACTGATAGCAGAGAATGTATTTGTGGCGGAATCATAATAGGAGAATGTATAATCAGACGGTATATCCATGGCAAGGCTTGTCTTCTCTTTTACCTGTTTTGTGAGGTCTTTGTTGAGTCCTGTGAAAAACACCATATTGTGAAGGGGCCTGTGGGCATTCTGAATGAAGAAACGCCTTATGGCACTGCCATTGAGATCAATGAATTCTCCTATCAGCTCGCCGTCCGTGCCTGCAATTATCAGTATATTCTGCCCCCTGGCAAATCCGTCAAAGACAGAGAAACTCATCACACCATTATCCTTGATTCTCTCAATATTCTCATCAGACAAGAAAGCATTGATGATCTTTGAATAATTGTCATCACGGTTGATATTTGTTATAAAGAGTATGTTCTTGCTTCTCTTGTACATGTCCAGCTCATTGTATTTCACATGCTCCATCTTGAATACTGATTCCCTTACAGGGAGGAATACCTCCTCATAGAGATTATCCACCAGCTGGCCCTCAATCTTCGCATATACTGTCATCGGGGTGCACACAGCAATCTCGGATACTCTCCCTGTCGCATATTCCTTGATTGATTTCCTGTCACTGTCACTGCATGAGATTGTAAGAATCATCATGCAGAGAATTATTACAGCACTAAATCTCTTTGAGTTCATCCTCTATTCTCCTTTTTAATTTTATTTTAACATATCTGTTGTCCAATTTCAATAAATCCGGGTCATTTTTCAAAAGAGAACCACTGTCACTGAATGCCCTTTTCATCAATTCATAATCACGAGCAGGGTCTGCATACAAGAAACCGGGCATACCGTGCTGCCGTTTGCCCCACATCTCGCCGGGTCCCCTCAGCTGCAGGTCCCTCTCGGCAATTGCAAAACCGTCATTTGTGCCTGCAATGGTCTTGAGCCTCTCCAATCCTGTTTCTGTCACCTTATCACCTGACAGGAGGAAACAGTATGACTGCTTGCTGCTTCTGCCTACCCTGCCCCTCAACTGATGGAGCTGTGAGAGCCCGAATCTCTCTGCATTGTGAATGATCATCACAGTGGCATCTTTTATATCTATTCCCACCTCAATGACTGTTGTGCCTATTATCACATCCGTTTTACCGGCCTTGAGTTTCTCCATTATAGAGTCCCTCTCTTCACCGGGGATGCGTGAATGCACTATATCAATACTGTATTTGCTCAGTGGACCTGACAAGAGCTCTTTATAGAGATTCTCCACGGATTTCACATCTATCTTGCTCTCCTCGTCAATTGCAGGTGATACGACAAAACACTTCTCGCCCCTGTCAAGGAGCTTCCTTGTAAAGGAGTACATTGCATTCTGCTCACTGCCTGCGACCCATTTGGTCTTTACCGGCTTTCTGTCATGAGGTTTATTCTTCAGCACGGAACTGTCCATATCCCCGTAAATCATCATTGTCATTGAGCGGGGTATGGGTGTTGCTGTCATGATTAGATAGTCAGGATCATCCGCCTTGGTTCTAAGCTTATTCCTCTGTACAACTCCGAATCTGTGCTGTTCATCTATCACTATCATTTTAAGATTCTTAAACTGCACATAGTCCTCAAGGAGGGCATGTGTGCCTATTATGATATCAGTATGACCGCTTTTAATTTTCTTCACTGTATCATCCGTATTCTTCACTGAGCTTGACAGTATGTCCACTGTGATATTCATATCTGTGAGATACTGCTGTATCTTCCTGTAATGCTGATGAGCAAGTATCTCCGTGGGAGCCATTATTGCAGCCTGATAGCCGTTCTCCACAGAATGGAGCATTGAGAGCAATGCAACAACTGTCTTGCCTGAACCCACATCACCTATGAGGAGGCGGTTCATCGGATACCGGCTGTCCATATCCGATTCTATCTCCTTTACTGCATTCTTCTGATCATCGGTTAATTCAAAATGGAGTATGTCAATAAGTTTCTGCGTGAGCTTGCCGGATACAGTGTACTGATGCTCCTTGACCTTTCTGTTTCTCTGCCTTCGTACAGCAAGTACAAGACCTGCATAGAAGAGTTCCGCATACTTCATGCGCTGAATGGATTTCTCCAGCATCTCCTCTGAAACAGGGAAATGGAGATTCTCCACAGCTTCATTGATCTCGGGGAAACCGTACTGCTCCCGTATAATACCGGGGAGGTCCTCCTCCACACTTACCGGATTCTTCTTTATCAGATTATAGACGATTTTCCTTATATATCTCTGCGAGAGTCCTGCTGTTGTTGAATAGACAGGGACAATGCGGCCAGTGTGAATGAGCTCCCTGCTTGAACTGTCCATTATCTCATACTCGGGGTGTATGAATTCACCTACACCGCCTCTCAGGTCTATCTTGCCAGAGAGTATTATGTATTCCCCTTCCTTGACATACTGGCCGACATATCTGTTATTGAACCACTTGGCGTAGAAGTATCTTTCACCTGACTTTACAACTGCATTGAATATGCGTTTCCTCCGCCTTGTGAACGACTCGCCTGTCTCCATTACAGTGCCTGTGATTGTCGTGTATTCATTATGCTTTATGTCTTCACTGTCTGATATATTCCTGTTGATATACCGCATAGGGGGGTATAGAAGCAGATCCCTCACTGTCTCAATCCCGAGACGGGTGAATTTCTCCATCATCTTGGGGCCCACACCCTTAACGTAGCGTATTGAATCACTGCCCTTCATTCTGATTCCAGTCTGAAATGCGGTGACTTGAATCCGCCGAGACGGTACAGATGCATGAAAGCAGGCAGATCCATCTCTATTACCCTCAATGAATAATCCTCATTCATCTCCATAATTGATACATCATCCTCACTGCCTTCCCTCTCAGTTCTTGAAACAATGCGGAATATACTGTCACTTTCTGTTACAATTATTCTTGATTTTATTTGCCTGTCAGGCCCCGGCCTGTGTTCAGTGCCCTCATAGACTATTGTATCCGTTCTGAGAGGCAGCACCATCCTTGTTCTCAGCGGCGAATAGCGCACAGTAAAAGAGAGAAGTCCTGCTGAGAATCTCCTGTACTTGACTTTCAGTGTATCCCCTCTCAGTGTGAGTGCCTCCAGGTAATGGAGAATGCCCACACGGGCTTCTATGACAGTGTCACTGTCTGTCCGGCCTACAAACACCTCAATTGTCCTGCCTGACTCTGCGTCTTTCAGCTGATAATCCCCGAAAAAGCTGTTCAGTTCAGGAAGTGATATAAGAAGAAGCAGTATAAGCGGATATGTCATTCTTCGTTATCCAGATGTTTCTTCATTCTGCTAAGCATGAGCAATGCCTCAAGCGGGGTGAGATTGTCAATATCCGTCTCTTTGATGTCCTGAAGAACAGGGTGATTGGCAGGCGCCTTTTTCTCAATCCCGGAGAATAACCGCAATTGCTCCATATCCCGTATCTTGTCCCTGATATTGTCCTCATTCTCCTTGAGGAGTGTCAGTATGGTGTATCCGTTGTTTATAATACTGTCCGGGAATCCCGCCATCTTTGCCACTTCAATGCCATAGCTCTCATCACTCTTGCCCTGGACTATTTTCTTGAGATATACAATGGAGTGCTCCGATTTTCTGATCTTTGTTGTATAATTCTTCATCCTCTCCAGTTTGATCTCCAGTTCAGTGAGTTCATGGTAATGTGTTGCAAAGAGTGTATTGGGTCTTCTCTCACTCTCATGGAGATACTCAACTATTGCCCAGGCAATGGACAGTCCGTCAAATGTGGATGTGCCCCTGCCTATTTCATCCAGTATAATAAAACTCCTGTCTGTCATATTATTTATGATATTGGCACTCTCAAGCATCTCTGCCATGAATGTGGATACGCCGCTTGAAATATCATCCGATGCGCCTATGCGTGTGAAAATCCTGTCTGTTACGGGAATGCGGGCTGTATCTGCAGGCACGAACATTCCCAGATGAGCCATGTATATGATAAGTGCATTCTGCCTCAGATAGGTTGATTTACCGGACATATTGGGGCCTGTGAGGAGAATGATCTGCGTCTCCTTGTCCATCTTGAGATTATTGGGTATGAACTTGCCTGTCATTGTAACCTGCTCCACAACAGGATGACGCCCGTTCTCAATCCTGATATCCCTGCCGTCAGTGATCTCCGGTCTCCTGTAATCAAATGCAATTGCTGTCTGTGCAAATGTCACAATGAGGTCAATTAGAGCCACTGTAAGGCTTACGGCCTTTATATCATCATAGTAGCGGGCAATACTGTCAAGTACTCCCATGAAGAGCTCTTTCTCCAGTTTGACGAGCCTGTCATTGGCATGGAGTATGGAATTCTCATATTCCTTCAGCTGCGGTGTGGTGTATCTCTGTGAATTCTTCAGTGTCTGCTTCCACTTGTAATGAACCGGCACCTTGTCATTATTTGCCTTTGTCACCTCAATATAGTATCCTGCTATTGAATTGTAGCCTATCTTCAGTGTATTGATGCCTGTCTCTTTTCTCTCCTTCTCCTCCATATCCCTTATCCGTGATGCAGTATTCACTGATATGCCGGATAATTCGTCATACTCCCGGGAATATCCCTCTTTTATGACATGCTCCTTGCTGCCTGAGAGTATCTTCTCCCTGTCAAGAGCAGCACCGGTCAGTTCAATCACCTCACTGAGTTCTTTGAGGTCATCATGGTATTTCTCAAATCCTGCTGAAGCCAGTTCCCTCTTCAGCAGTGGAATGAGTTTCAGGGCATCGCTGAGCATTATAACATCACGGAAACCCGCTTTCCTTGTGACAATACGCGTTGATATTCTTTCAATATCCCCCATATCCCTCAATATGCCCATTATACTGTCAATAATTCTCGGGTTTTTGAAGAATAACTCCACATCCGAGAGGTGCCGGGCAATCTGCTCCTTTTTGAGGAATGGATGAATCATCCTCTCCCTCAGTTTCCTGGCGCCCATAGGAGTGCAGGTATGGTCAATAACAGAGAGGAATGAATTCTCGTATTCCCCTGTATTGCGTTTGAATATCTCCAGATTCCTCAATGTCTGTCTGTCTATATACATGCTTTCGCCTGTATCCTCAAATCTCAATTGTCTTATCTGCTCAATACTGTCCTTCTGATTCTCCGCAATATACTGGAGCAGTGTGCCTGCAGCCATTATAGATGCGTCCCTGTCAAAACCCAGACCTCTCAGGGAAGTGACATTGAAATGACTCTTCAGTATTCTCTCGCACTCTCCCCGGGAGAAATAGTAATCAGGGAGATAGCGTATATTACTGCCGTCTATCTTTGTGTTATTCTCACTGACGAGTATCTCGCTTATCTGAGCTTTATCCAGATAATCCATCATCTGTTCATTATCGGGAAAAAGAATAATCCTGAATTCACCTGTTGATATGTCACTGAGAGCAGCAGCATTGTCCTCATTGTGAGAAGCAAAGGAGGCAATATAATTGTTCTTCTTGTCCTTGAGCAGTGACTGGCGCATTACAGTGCCGGGTGTGAGGACCTCAACAACACCCCTCTTGACTAGTTTGGAGCCCTTCTTCGGTTCTTCAAGCTGTTCGCATACAGCCAGTTTCTTGCCTGCCTTGACAAGCTTCACTATATACATGTCAGCACTCTTGACCGGGAAACCGGCCATGGGTATTGTTTCATCCTTGTAATTTCTTGCAGTGAGGGTAATACCGAGCACCTTGGAGACATCCTTGGCATCACTGTAGAATGTCTCGTAGAAATCCCCCATTCTGAAGAGGAGAATAGAGTCGCGGTACTTGGATTTTATTTTGTGATACTGCTGCATCAAGGGGGTTCTGGAAGACATTAATCCACCTTCACCACCCATACACTGATTCCCTCTGCTTTCTGAAGCACTTGGGCATACCTCTCTGCTTTGGTCCTGTCATTGAACCTGCCTATCATGACCTTGTAGAGATCCTGTATCTTGACAACAAAAGCATCATATCCTTTTGACCTCAATTCAGCTGCCTGCTCGGATGCATTATCCTCGCTGCTGTAAGCTCCTGTCTGAATAGTGTAATAATCCTCTATATCCTTTGTATGTGACATGCCCGTGCTCTTGAAGTACTCATTGTACGGGCTGTCGGGATACTGGTCATTTAGCTGCATTATGTAATCCTCCGCTTTCTTGTTTGCACCCCTGCTTTCATAATAACCGATAAGCATGAGAAGAGCATCATCACCAAGGGTTGATTGCGAGTACATCAGTTTCTGAAGCATATCTGTCATCTCTGATGTGTCGTCTATCATCTGATAGTATTTTGCCAGCCTGTAGCGCGCATTGTCATAAAAAGGCGAATCATTGTATTTATTGACAATCTGCCTGTACAGTGTCACGGATTTGGCTATATCTGTTGTCAATTCCCCGTAATAATACAGCACTGAATCAGACGGCAGTTTATTGTCATTGACAGCACTGTAGTATAATTCGGATAATGCCTCCACATTGTTCTCCGTATAAAGTTCATAGATTGATGCTGACAGAATCATGGGCAATATGAGTAAAAGACAGATTATTCCTTTCATTTCTCTTCCCTGAAGAGAGGCAGATATTTTTCATTATGTGTAAGAAGCAGGGCCTCTCTGATTACACCTGAATGCTTTCTTACACTGTCTTTATGATGCTTCCTCAGTTCCTCAAGCAGCACCCTCACCCTCCTGTCATCCCTCTGGTCTGCAAAATCAGCAAAGAGCATGAGCACATTGAGTGTGAGACGGTTGAGATTCCCGCTTGATATTCTATTGACTGTCTCCATCGGTTCATTGAGTGTTTTTATCCACTCAAAGAGCTGAATAAATACATTCTGTGAATATATTTTATCGCCGGTGTGTTTCATGAGAAGGTCCATAAGGGGCTTATAATTGCTTTTATGCTTGTAGTAATCAATATACGGATAAACGAGGGATGAATCATTGAAACCCTCTCCGATTGCAAACTCAAGCAGTTTGATATCGCCCTGTTTCCTGTAAACATCCAGTATGAATGACTGCATCTCTTTTCTTCCCGATAATTCGCTGAGCATTGCAATATTGAAATAATTGCCTGTGAGTATCTCCAGTTTATAATGCAGTATCTTCTCCTCATTATCCGGTCTTTTGAATACACCGAACAGTGACTCCGTTATCTCCATTGCCTGGGCGTATTTACCCATATGATAGAGATTGAGTGCAGTGAGATATTTAATATCATTGTTAATGCTCTTGGGCAGTGATTTATTGGCTGAGATTGTAATGAACATATTGTATGATTTATTGTACTGACCCGCATTGTAATAGGCAAATCCCTTGAGTATATAGTTGAATATATTGTCCCTTTCATAATCAATGAGTTTTTCAATGGATTTGATATCCACATTCCTTCCCGAGAAGAGCTTTACTATGATCTCATAGTATTTATTCTCAGACACCTCTCTTCTGCGCCTTATCAGAATAATGATTATAATGAGGAGTATAGCTGTAATTATTCCAAATGCCGAGTAAAGAGTCATATTCATTTACTGTCCTTCTCTTCTTCCTCTTCCTCTTCCTCTTCCTCTATTTCGGGTGTCTCTGCCTCCACAGATACATTCTCTGCAACAAGGTCGCGCACCCTGTTGAGTTCCTCCTGGAGATTTGCTATGCGTTTCTTGAGCCGCCATATCTTCGTTCTCTGCTTTATTTCATATACAACAGCAATGAGCATAATAATTATCATTCCAAAGAGCATTGATTCCAGCATGATAAGGGACAGTGAGAGGTTCTTGAAATTCCACCAGAGAATATTGACCTCAACAATTGTTGAGCCATTCTGTGTCCCTATGATAATACCCACAATAATTATAACAGCGGATATAAGAATGTTTAAAAGATACATCAGTCCTCCTTTATGCCAATAGGCGTAATACCGGATATGTCGGTTATTCTAACCCTGCAGATCTCACCGGGCATTTGCTTTCCCTTTACTACTACCATCCTCTCACCCCTGTCTCTGCCTATAAAATCATTCTCACTCTTTCTTGAGGGTCTTTCTATGAGTACTTCGGCTTCCATTCCGATGAGAGACATTGTTCTTTCCATTTTAATTGAATTTTGTAATTTAATCAAGTGTTTTAATCTATTGAGCCGTATATCTTTAAAATTGCAATTTATAGACCCCAACAAATCAAGTGCAATTTGTGACATTTTTTCTTGAAAAAAATAAAATAAAAGTTGAGAATAGCATTTTCACTTTGAAAGGAGAGATTACTATGAATAGAGGTTTGGGTATAGTAGGAACAATATTGGTTATTCTTTTGGTCCTTTGGCTTCTAAAAATAATTTAGTATTGCGATAAAGTTT
>JAWOBN010000022.1:0-21947 GCA_046484245.1 bacterium
ATTCACATTGGGCGGGAGTGAAGCCTACGAATGAGATCAATGGGGGAGAAGGCAGATGCATTCCCTGAATAGCCCGAAATCGTGTAATGCAAGAACCCTCCCCCAAATGTTCACATATATTCACATTGGGCGGGAGTGAAGCCTACGAATGAGATCAATGGGGGAGAAGGCTGAATGCATTCCTTTAATAGCCCGAAATCGTGTAATGCAAGAACCCTACTCGCCAACACTCAAAATGATTCGTATTGGGCGGGAGTGAAGCCTACGGATGAGATCAATGGGGGAACAGGCTGATGCATTCCTTGAATAGCCCGAAATCGTGTAATGCAAGAACCCTCTGCGGGTTCACTCGCTATGCTCGTATTTGTTTCACAAATGGACTCCCTGACGGGAGTATGGTGGGTATCGGTGGGTAAATAATGGTGGAGGCGGCGGGAGTGAAGCCTACGGATGAGATCAATGGGGGAAAAGGCTGAATGCATTCCTCGGTGAGCCTGAAATCCTGCAATGCAAGAACCCTCTGCGGGTTCACTCGCTATGCTCGTATTTGTTTCACAAATGGACTCCCTTATGGGAGTAATAATGGTGGAGGCGGCGGGAGTCGAACCCGCGTCCAAGAATCAATGTCCGGTCCTTCTACATGCTTAGTGATGCTTAAGTTCTTTCCGAAGGTGCATCACGACCCTCTGGAAAGCTTTGCTGCTACAATCTTGAGTTTCCGCAAGCAGCAGACGGAAACAGCAGCCGGTGATATGTCAGCCTTACCGAAAGTACCGGCGACTTTCGGGGACCGCGCCGCATCAATTATGCAGCGATAGCGTATGTTTCGTCGCCAATTACTAGAATTGCCGGTGTTTTACGAGACCCCAGCAATCTCGGCATGCTTCCTCCGAGCAATTGTATTCCTGTCGAGACCGATTCGCCCCCAGTACTTATAATATAATATAAAACTGAGAGATTTCAAGGGGAAAATCATCTGCTGAAAGCAGGTATCCACCTCTGCATGTGTGTTCTAAATGGAGTGGGTACGGAGTTTTCTGCGGGCAATGGGGAATAGTATTGCTGATATGATTATTGTGATAAAGAGAATTGCCGCAATTGCCAGAACAAAGTAATTGTAATTGAACTCAATGCCCTGAAAACGGGTCTCAAAGTAGAGGCGTATGGGGCCTGCGAGGAAACCGAGGGAAATGCCGACATAGGTGAGGGAGAATATGCCTGCAATAATCCCGCCGAAACCGGATGCTATCTTGGATGGATTGGTCTGAGTGAATTCAGGGAATATAGCCCCTATGCCGATATTGATTATTGTTATGCCGACTGAGAGTATGAATATTGTGATAAGCGATATTATTGTGATAGTCATATCCAGTTCAAGGAATATATTGGTTCCTGTAACAAGCAGTTCGGCGAGTATAAAAACAAGAATGAAATTGAATATCAGTTTGGCTGTAAAGAATCTGTTGATATGACCTGTCATCTTGATGAGACTGAATGTCCTGCCTTCGAGGGATATCATCGGGTAAATGAATCTTACTGACAGTGTTGCTGCAATATAGGCGGAAAAACCCATATTGGCAAATGCAATAATATATGTGAAGAATGGGGTCTTGAAGTATATTGGAGTGCGTATGAGGGAAAATATATAGAATGTGAGAAGCACAAGAAATATGAGGGACTGTCCCCACTGTGAGGGGTCTCTTATAAATGATATAATATCTTTCTGTATGAACAGGAGTTGCTTATTGTCTTTCATGATAATGGGGAAGTGCATCCTGTTCTTTGCAATACTCGCCTTCTTCTCGTATTTTTGCCCGAATGCAAGGTAGCGCCTCCTGTATATCATAAGGGAGATAAAGAGGAGAGGGATTATTGCACCCAAATAGAGCAATATGCCTGTAAATGATTTTCCTGCCGGCTTATTGTCAATGAGGGCAAACATCATATTTGAAACAAGGCCTGAAGGGAGATATCTGAATTGCTCAATCTCCAGTGAACTGATATACTGATTGACCTCTGAAAGACTGGCTGTGCGCGGCATATTGAATAGCTGGGGTGCTTTGCCGAATATGAACATCAATGTCATGGCAATGACTATTAGAATGAGGATCAGTATGATGCCGCCTTTTGAATGCCTGAGGAAGAATGATGAGAAGATAAAGACAATTGCCAGGCCTATTGTTGTGGAAATGATTATGAAGAGAATGAACAGTGCTATGGCTTTTACATAGAATAAAAAAGGCATACTGAATGTATTGCCCAGAGCCAGAACAAGGGGGAATGATATGATGCTTGTTGCCCATGATGCAAAGAATCCGTTCTCAATGAGTTTAATGGAGAATACGGATGATATCTTCACAGGGGTTGAGAAGAGGAATTCAAGTTCCGGAGTCCTGAAAAAAGTGGAGATGCTGCTCACTATACTGCTTAGAATAAGGAGAATAAAGAACATGGAGAACATCAGAGAGAATATCCTGTAGATGAGACCTCTTCCTATTTCCTCATAACCTGTGAGGAATGAGAATATTCTTCCGAATATGAAATATGTGCCGAGCAGAAAGAGTGTGATGACTGCAAGATATGTGATGATCTGTATCACTGACCTGATTGTCAGTGTGAAGAGTGAGCGTTTTATGGATTTCAGTTTAATTGATAGAAGATCTGTCATCTTTTGTTATTTCCAGAAACAGGTCCTCAAGATTGTTCTTCTTCAGCTTTCTGCCGAGATTATCAATACCGCCTGTATATATGAGTTTCCCCTTGTTCATAACACCTATGAGGTTGCATATCTCCTCTGCTATGGACAGGGTGTGGGTTGATACAAACACAGAGCCGCCCTTTTCAGCATGCCTGACAAAAATATTCTTGACAGTGCGGGCAACCTTGGGGTCCAGTCCGACCATGGGTTCATCAATAAGGACAAGCAGGGGATCGTGAATAAATGCGGATGCAATAACAATGCGCTGTTTCATTCCGTGAGAGTATTCATCTGTCTTGATATCCATATAATGTTCAAATTCCAGGAGTGCGGAGTACTCATCAATCCTCGCTCTTAATGTGCTTTCATCAATGCCGTACAGCCGCCCCACAAAATAGAGGAATTCCCTGCCTGTCAGTTTATCATACATAAACGGTGTGTCAGGCACATATCCTATCTTTGTTTTAGAGTTGCGGGGATTGTCCCTTATGTCATTTTCATCAATATATATACTGCCCTCTTCATAATCAAGCAGGCCGGCAATACACTTGATTGTTGTGGTCTTGCCTGCACCATTGGGACCTATGAATCCGAAGACAGTTCCCCTCTCTATTGACAGGTTGAGATTGTTCACGGCAATGGTGTCTCCATAGGATTTTGTCAGATTCTTAATATTCAGTACCATGTAAATAATATATTCAATATATCAGATAAGTCAATCGTAAAGCTTTTGAGTCTGGACGGATTTACGGGATGAAGCCACTGGCAATTATGATTTGAAATAGGGGCAGTTTTTGCATTTCCCCGACGGGCGGATAATCTTGCTGTCTCTTATGAGTATCTTGTCTTCTCTGTTCTTGTTGACAAGTCTTATCAGATAAAGCAGATAATCCCGGTCAATACCGAATTTCAGCTCAATCTCTCTCAATGTAACATAATGCCTGTTCTCAATGAATTTGATGATATCTTCTATCATAAAAACGGCATCAGTGAGAGCTTAAAGAGCATACTGACTGCATATGCAATAACAATGGAGTAAATAACGGAGAACAGTGTCCATCTCATTGACCCTGTCTCTCTCTTAATCATTATCACTGTGGCAATGCACGGTATATATATCATCATGAAGACGAGGAATACAAACCCTGTAATCGGATTCATATACATATTGAGGAAATTGGACAGTGACATGCCTTCAAGATTATACAGTACAGACAGTGTGGATATTACAGCTTCCTTTGCAAAGAAACCCGTTATAAGGGACACGGTCATGGGAAGATCAAATGAAAGGGGTTTGAAAACAGGGGTGAGGAATTTGCCTAAGTAAAATACAGAACCGCCCGGTATGTCTGTGGGGAAATAGGACAGTATGAATATAATCACGGACATAATAAATATCAGTGTGCCTGCCTTGATTAGATATTCCTTTGCCTGAACAGTTGCCCTGAGAAACATCTGCCTGATCTGAGGTCTGGTATAATCGGGCAATTCCATTATCATGCCCGGGCTGGTCTCCTTGATAAGCATCTTTGAGAAGAATATGCCTGATATCATGGCAATGACAATAGACATTACATAGAGGAAGAATATGACAAATGGCGCCTGTTTGTCAAATAGTGCACTGCCGACCAGAACAATAACAGTAAGGCGGGCGGAGCACGGTATGAATGGTATGATGAGTATTGTTTTAAGCCGGTTCGCCTTGGACTCCAGGGAGCGGACAGCCATTATCGCAGGCACAGAACATCCGAACCCCATTATCAGTGGTATGAAAGAACGGCCGTGAAGCCCCATTCTATGCATGAATCTGTCCATTATAAAGGCAATGCGCGCCATATATCCGCTGTCTTCAAGGAGCTGTATGAGGAGAAACATAATAAAGATATAGGGCAGGAGGACAATCACATTGCCGACCCCGCCTATAAGCCCTTCATTGATAAATGAACGGATAAAGCCTTCAGACATATTTGCCTGAATAAATCCCGAACTTGCTTCAAGACCCTGCTCAAGATAACCGACAATAAAGTCCCCGACATTGTATGTGAGGAAAAATATGATAAACATCACAATCAAGAAGAGCGGTACTGCAATAAATCTGTTGAGCAGGAATATATCAAGAGCATCGGTGAATGCAATGCGTTTATTGACTGTTGATGATATTGTGTCTGATGATACGCCTCTGGCAATAGAGTAAAGCCATTCAATTATTTTCACTGTCCTTTTCCGGGATGAGCCCAGTGATTCAACTGTCTCCTTGACTGGCCGGTAATTTTCATTGCCCAGTTTTTCCCTTGCCAGTTTCTCAATGTCCCTGTTGCCCTCCAGTAGTTTCAGTGCATAGAAATCAGCAAACTGCCGCATTTCATCATACTCACCGAGCATTGCACTGACACTGTGTACTGTCTTATAAATATCATCTGTTGAGGGAATGTTGAGATGAGGCGGATGAGGGGTGAATTGTGTAGAAAAGAATTCCTCAATTTCTGATTCAAGATAATCAATATTCTCGCCTGTCCTGGCTGACAGGGCAATAACCTTCATCCCTGTGAAATACTCCAGTTTCTCAATATCAACCTCAACACCCTGTTTACTGAGCAGGTCATACTTATTGACAACAAGGATCATCGGTATGTCAAGGAGCATTGCCTGCAGTGTGAGGAATAATCCCCTTTCAAGACTGGGTCCCTCCACAATATTGATTATCAGGTCAGGTCTGTTCTTCAGGAGGAAATCCCTTGTGACCCTCTCATCCTCACTGAGTGGTGAAAGACCGTAAACACCAGGGAGATCAACAATTGTGATATCCCTGTTTCTCTTGAATTTGCCGTCCTTGAGACTGACTGTTACACCCGGCCAATTGCCCATCTGCTGACTGACACCTGTTAGTTTATTGAATAGGGAGGATTTGCCGCAATTGGGCTGGCCTATAAGAGCAACAATTTTATCTGACTGTGATTTTGCCACACATCCCCCTTCCCAGAGCAATCCTTGTATTATTGACATTAACAATCACAGGCCCGTGCGAATCATTCTTCACTACCTTGATTGTTGCACCTGAGATAAGTCCCATCTCAGCCATGCGCTGTCTGAACCCTAGTCCGCCGTATATCTTCTGAATCTTGACATGTGTGCCAGCAGGAATATCAATGAGTTGTCTCATATTTCACCTGTCAATCTGTTTATCAATTCCGGATTTTTCCTCAAATTGGCATTAATGATCTTCATTCTTGCTGTCATCTTGTCAGTGAGATGATGCTCTATCTCGCACGCCAGAGTATCTGCCTGCTTGTCATTGACATCAAATATCATCTCAATGAAATTCCTCAATGTTTCATGTTTATTATAGAGATTTGATGCTACCTCTTCACCCTTCTTGGTCAATGTGATATATCCGTATTTCTTCTTATTTATCATGTCCCGTTCTTTCAGTATATTGACTGCCTGGACAATAGAGGGTTTTGTAACATCCATCAATTGCTCAATGTCCTTTATCCTGCAGACAGGTTTGGTCTGAAGCACTATATAGATTGTTTCAAGATAATCCTGCAGGCTTTCCGAGAGCTTGCTTTTATTCATTATACCTCACATTGTTAGTTATGCCTAATATAATGGATTGTACTAATTGTGTCAAGTGGAAAATATCGTTCCTCCGTCTTTCCTCATAAGAAAAAGTCACTGAATATGATTATTATGTAATGTTTGTTTTCTTAATAAAAAAGCATTGAGCATAGCGATTGATGTACTGACTGTGAGGCTCACACATTCTCATCAGCACCGAATTACCGGTTATGCACGGGTTGGCAAAGGTGCTTTATGAGAACTGTCCCCGCCTCATTATTATTTATGAGGAAACATAGGTCTTTCAAGTACTTTATTTTTGAGGAATAACGTTCCTCTTGAAAATATTCAGTTATATGTTTTAATATATAAAAAAGGAGGTACAATGAAACGAGTACTGATAATAATGGGAATACTTGCAGCAATATTTGTGATTGCTGAAGATGCTCAGTCCATATTGAATAACATGAATGAGATGTACAGCGGATTTGAAAATGAGATAAACAATCTCAAGATGGAACAGACCATGCAGATAGTTGAAGAAAACAATGAGGTCAATATGGATATGGTCATGCATAAGAAAGGCAATAAGATGAGGCTTGATGTCACCATTGATATGGGCAATCAGGGAGAAATGCAAGGCATAAAAACTGTTGTGATTGATGATGGTGAAGACATGTGGACCATTGTTCCGTTTGCAGGAAAGCAGAAAATGGAAAGGGAGAAGAAGGAACAATACGGAGCTGTTTCCGAGTTCTTCTGGTGGAATAATCTGGGAAGCAATCCGACTCTCACAGGTACGGAAAAAGTCAATGGCAGTGATGCCTGGGTTATTGAATTTGATGAGATAAAAGATGACCAGTTTGACAAGATCTGGGTTGATAAAGAACATAATTACCTTGTCAGATCAGAATCATATGATGATGATGAAACAGTCACTATCAATTACAGTGATTACAGGGATGTGCATGAAGGCCGTATGATTCCCTTCTTAACAAAGATCACAACCAATGATGATGCCAATATAATAATGACAGTGAATAGCATAGATCTTGAAGCGGATATTGATGAAGGTATGTTTGACCCGGATAATGTGAAGATGGATAACAGCGGTATGCAGGACATGATGAAGAATATGATGAATGGAAAGGGGCAGTAAGCCCCTTTCTTCACTCTATATATATCTTCACAACAGTATTCTTACCTGTTTCTTCATCAGCATCAACAATATTGACCAGTTCCAGTGGTGCTGAACCGGACAATTCATCCAATGCTTCAAGAAATGCATCAATGTCCTTTATATGTCCCTTTTCATCAAATTCCAGACCATAGGTTTCAAGTGTATCCCTCACTTTCTCATTCTTGCCTGCTACATCAATATTGACTTTACCGGTGGCCTTTACAAGAAGCCGCAGTATATTGATTGGCAGATTGATATTGACATTGGTGGGTTTCTCATTGCTGTCTTTTGTCTCAACAACCTTTATCCTCAGGTGATGCTTTGAACCACTGCCGGGCGATCTGTCCTTCTTGATATTTATTGCCTGTATGATGTTCTCTGCTTCTTCCGGTGATATCTTCCCCTCTTTGACCATATTGAGAATTTTTTCAATACTTGTATCCATAATTTCCTCCTATCTGTCCCTGAATTTCCTTATTGCTTCATCCACATCAATCTTATTGTCTTTGACATCCTTCAGTATCTTTATCCTCTCCTCTCTGGACATAGTGTCCCTTATCTTGGAGGCCGTCTTCCTCCTTCTGTCAAAGCGTATTAGTGAAAATACACCGACAATAATAAGTATCCAGGGCCAATCCCTTGAAAGATCAAGATTGAATACCCCGTATGTGGATAGCAGAAAGAGCACTCCAATCAATATGAGCAGTATCCCGAATTTTGATATTTTCATCATTTCCTCCTTTTGAATTTGCGTTTTCTTATATAATAGATATCCCTGTTCTGCATCTCATCATTGAGGATGTCGTCAGGGATGAGTACTATTGTGCTGTCAGTGAGTTTCATTATTCACCTCCCTTGATCTCTTTCATCAAATCCTTCACATCCATTTCACCTGCTTCAAGTTTGTCCAGCAGATTATCAATATGCGACTGTGAGTAATTGCCGCCCGGCAATTTGTTCTTTATCTCTTTCAGCATATTCTTGATTGTCGGGTAGGATTTACCGAGCTTTTCACCGAGGCATTTAAGATTGCCTTCGCAGATGAGGAATTCACGGATAAACCCCCATTCATCATCAGTGAATATACCGGAAGCGGATTCGCCGCCCATCTCCATATTGCCTGTAATTTCAATCTCACAGTCCGGACATTGGACCTTCTTGACAATCATTGTCCTGCCGCATGACGGGCATAAGCCGTCTATCTTTCTTATTTTCATTATTACCTCCTTATATAACAGATAATTTTACAATTGAATCTTCGTCCTGCACATCAATAAGATGCATGGGTGCATTGAAGTCAATATAATCAAGTATCTCACTGACTGAACCCTTCAAATCCCTTGCAAGTATGCCCTTTTTCCCCGGCATAAGGGATAATATGCCGACAGCTGCATGGACAGCTGCCTTGATAATCCCCATTGGCAGGGAAAATCTTATATTGCTGCCCTCATCCCTTATTACAACAGACACATATCTGCCGAATGATATATATGATTCCCTGTCTGCCTCCTGCATTATGAGGATATCGGCAGATTCCTCATCTATTTCATGATTGTGCAGTTTACTCAGTATTGTCTTGAGTTTCATACTGTCTCTCCTCCTTCAACAGTTTCCTGAAATGCTCAATATTGACTTTCAGATATTCCGGTTGCTTTGCCTGCATTTCAATATTTGTAAGATAATTTTCATCAAAATTCAACATAATTAAACTCCTTAATCAATATATTAATGATAAATTACAATTTGTCAAGTATAAAATCAACTTTATTAAATAATACGCAAAAATAGTCAATTTGTTACAGGGAAAACTTGATTATCTTAATATTTATCTGAATAAAGTGCAACTCTCCCCTTGCCTTTGTCCAAATCCCAGGGACAGCCCTTGCGATTCAAGCAATTTGGGGTTCTTCTCTCATTTAGTGACCGTTTTACCTGGGAACACTTATTTGTCTTATCATCCAACCCGGTTTTAATCTCTATAACAATAAGCATCCCAATTTAGGAATATTTTATTTGTTGCTCGTGCCGTCTTGTTGTACTGGCGCGGACAAAGGCTTAACAATGATTTAGACATTTATTACAGAGGTACTTTCAGTAGATGCTGCATTATTGATGTCATATTTCAGGGATCCTGGATAGTATTACTCTTTCGGATTATGCAATCTCTGAACAATGTACATCGTAAATCTCTTTTCAACATCTGTCCCTTTCACCCTATTTTGTCAAAACCACCCTCCAAATCCCGGGGACGGTCCTTTACTTCTATAACTTCTATATTTAATTATTAATTAACTTATGATACTCCATCTTCTAAATAGACTTATTATATGACTTACGATCACTCATTTTTGTAAAAAGTTATAGAAATGAAGGACCGTCCCCGGGAATTGGACAGAATGTTATGTAATTGAATAAAAAACAGGGGTTAGACCGTGTATGCAGCTGTTTTACGATCTGCTCTCTGATATTTCAAACTCCGTCCATTGAGAAGTCATCTTTCTTTATTCTGTATCTCTTTTTACCAACTCTTTTGGAGAAGAACCAGAAAACATCAATATAAGTTAATAAATAGCGGGGCAGAAATTGCTTGAATCGCAAGGGTCGTCCCTGGGATTTGGAGGGTGTTTTGACAAAATAAAGGGGGCAAGCTGTCTTGGATTCCTATTGCAAAGCCAATTGGAGTGGGGAGTGTATTAGGTGTTATATATAATGAAGAGCCGGGTTTTATATAATCCATATAAGGATTAGCAATAACTGGGAATTTCAGATTTATGATAGTGATATTGAATTAATCCATTTTCTTTGTATAATTATTAAAAAGGAGTTATATATGAAAAGATATGCAGTTCTCAGAATATACAATGAGAAGAGCGAAGCAGAGATTGTCAAGGGTCTGATGGAAAGTGAAGGTATAGAGTGCAATATTGTCACAGATGATGCAGGCGGTATATATCCTCAGTTTGACCTCACACAGGGTGTGGCGCTTGTTGTTGTGAGAGAGGATATGGAAAGGGCGAAGAAACTGCTCGCTTCATTTGACAAGGAAGAGGCAGATGATCAGATGGGATGACTACTGGGCTCAGTATTCTATTTCCCCTGCAGAACAGTGGCTGATTGAAAGAAGGGATGAGATCCTCGGCAAGTATATAATGAGGACTCAGGGGGATACCAAAAGGATTATTGAAATAGGCTGCGGATTCGGCTCCAATATACGGCTTATAAACAGCAAGTATGATAATGCGGAAACCCATGCACTGGATTTCAGCAGTAAGGCAATAGAAATAATATCAGAGGAAATTGACAATGCCTATGTTGCTGACTGCAGGGATACGAAGCTGCCGGATAATCATTTTGATATTGTCTATTCAGCAGGCCTCATTGAGCACTTCAGGCATGAAAGACCCATTGTGAAGGAATTCAGGCGTATTACAAAAAGGGGCGGATATATCATTACATTTGTGCCTGCAAAATATTCACTATGGCAGGTGTACCAGGCAATGCATATGGGTAATTGGCAGCATGGCTATGAAAAGGCATACAGCACAGATGCATTGAAATACATCATGGAATCAGAGGGCCTTGAGACAATAGAGATAACAGGCATTGACCCGTTTTCAGTCCCGGGCTTTATAATGAAACTCACAGGCAGGAAATTGGATTTCCCCTTGGGGTATTCTCCTGTCAAAAGCGGATACACGGAAATTTGTATAGTTTCAAAGAAGACATAGAACTTTCACTGCTCCCTGTTTCAATAAGAAGACGAATGAAAAATCAACACAAACGCAACATTCAGGCAGTATGAATACTTGATACAAGATAATATATAATGCACTGATATAGATAAAAGACAATTCCCACATAAATTGCGCGAAGTATTGCTATATTCCAAATGGTATCTACAGGCCAGACTAAAAGGGAGTTAATCAATAACAGAATGATAAAATAGATAATAAATTTGAATATTCCTGTCTGTTCAATCAAAGCCAATGGATTCCATGTATTTAATCCTTTTATTAGAATAATATTAAATAATAATAATGTCAGGGATAATACAAAATTATATATAAGCAAATCGTTGTATTTAACTGTGTATAAATTTCTCACTACAAAGAATAATGGAAGTATTATAATAATTGACTCAACAATACTCACTACCGGCAGAATTGCTTTGGATAATATGAAACTGATATTAATGTTATCAATTTTCCAGTAAGGCAGCCCGGATTTACTGTTGATTGTAGAATGATTAGCTATCTGTGCAAGATAATCAAAGGCAAATAGATATATTGCAAATTCAATACCTATAACCGGTATGATTAAATAACTTAATGAAAATGAAGATATTGAAAAGAGTATGTTCTCAACAAAAGCCAGAATACATATAGCTGTAAATAATATCAGAATATTCGCGTAACCCTGTTCCTTTATTGGATACAGGAAAACCTTTCTTAAAATCATTTCACACTATTTGCAGATGCAGATAAAATATACATCAAATTTTTCATGCTTTGTCTTTGTTATTAATGTAAACGTCTTCTGTCATCTGAGACATTCTTCTCTTTCTTATTTTCTTAAAAACATAGTAGAATACAATGGATGAGAGTAATCCCATGAGCGGTGCTGCTATGATGCTGCCTGCAAATATCGGTTTGATGTAGTAGAGCAGGTCATCCACCTTTGTTATTCTCATAAATGAGATATTCCGGTAGAGTATTAATGAACCGGCAAAATAATCAATGCCCAGGGCAACAGCCATAACAGGCGGAATGAATATCTGTGATGCGAGTATTAATGAGAGCCTGTTTGCTTTGGGAATGATTATTGCCAGGAGTATGCAGATAATTGTATGGAATCCGTAAAGCGGGATAAACCCCACCATGATGCCGAGACCGAAACCGAGTGTCACCTCAAAATCGGATGAATTTGAGAGGAGTATCTTCCTGAAGAGGAATTTGATTTTCTTCTTCATCTACATTCTTTCATAGGGGAGGAAGAGGCGTGTATATTCGTCCTGGGCATATCTGTCAGTCATTCCCGCAATATAATCACACAGCACCCGCTCTTTTCCGTCTGTATCTATCCTCTCCAGATATGAATCCGGAAGCTGCCTAATATCCTCATTATATATATCAAACAGTGCCTTCATGTATCTCTCTGCCTTATGCTGCATCTTCAGAACCTTGTAATGCGAGTAGAGTTTTTCATAGAGAAATTGCTTGAGTTTTGTATTCTTTGAGCGCATTTCATCGGAATAGTCCACCAAATTGTCATTGGCTCTGACATCATTGACTGTCTCAATACCGAGTTTCTCTATGCGCTCCAGTGTGGAACGCACTGCATCAGATATCTGAGCGCCTATGAGTTCCCTGACAATGGCAAATCTCAGCATCTTCTCATCATCCTCATCTGTTTTCAGTTTCTCATGATATTCCTTGAACAGGGGGATTGTCATGAGCTGCTCCGTATTGATGAAACCTGATTCCAGGCCGTCATCCAGGTCATGTGAATTATAGGCGATTTCATCTGCAATATTGACTATCTGGCCCTCTATTGAACTGTTCTTGTCAGGTTCATAGTCCCTGAGCATTTCATTATCCGGATTATCATATGATGTATGATGCTTGATTATGCCCTCACGCACCTCATATGTGAGATTAAGACCCGGATGACCGGAATATCTCCTTTCAAGATATTCAACAACCCTCAGTCCCTGGGAATTATGCTCAAATCCTCCATAATCCTTCATAATGTCATGAAGAGCTGCCTCACCTGCATGACCGAATGGCGTATGGCCAATATCATGGGCAAATGCAATTGCCTCCGCAAGATCCTGATTGACTCCGAGCGATTTTGCCATGGAGCGGGCTATTGACGAGACCTCCAGAGTGTGGGTGAGGCGCGTTCTGTAATAATCAGCCTCATGATTGACAAACACCTGCGTCTTGTATTCAAGGCGTCTGAATGCCTGAGAGTGCAGAATCCTGTCCTTGTCCCTCTGGAATGCTGTCCTGTGCTTGGATTTGGGTATATCGTATGTCCTGCCGCGTGACTGTGATGAAAAACATGCGTATGATGCCAGCTGTTTTTCTTCCTTCAATTCCAGTTTTCTTCCCGATAGCATATTTGCTCCTTATTGAAAGAGGGGAGCATTGCTCCCCTCCTATTGATTACAGCAGCTCTGCACTGTCCTTTGACCTGAATGCATTGATGTATTCCTTGGCTGACTTATATGCCTCTTCAGCTATTGCCTCTGAATACTTGCTGTCAATGGAATCAATGTCATCCTTGAACTGTTTTGCCGCCTTCTTGATATTCTGTCCATTCTCCTCAGCCCATTTCGTCATTGCGTCCATGAGGTCCCCGGGGAGATGCTTGTGAGCCACATTCTGCCAATGTGTGCCGACATTGCCCTTCCTGATTCCATGGTCAGCAAACTGACCTGTGAGATTGAGGGGTGTGCCTGTTATACCGTGCTGGGCTATCGCCATATTGTGTTTCTTGATTGCCTGATATATTTCATCTGTTCTTTCAAGGTCAATATGCACCTCTTCATCAGGATTGTAATTGCCGTGCTTGGAACCATTGTTTATTGCAAGCAGCTGCGGGTGGACATTATTGTCCTTGAGACCCTCAACATAGGTCACTGCTTCATCCACTGTTGTCAGTGATGCATTCATGCCTGTTGACTTGACCTCACCGACCTCTGTCTCCAGACCGAATCCTGCTTCTATGATGGGACGCGCAAGGTCTGTGGTTATCTTGATATTCTGAGGAATGTGATTGAATGAAGCATCAATTGCATATGATGTGTATCCTGCCTGGAGTTCTGCTTCAATGAGCTTTCTTGCATCCTCAATGGACTTGTCCGTTGTATCCTTGACAGTGATGTGGTCACCGTGAATAAAGAACGGCATTGTGAACTTGTATTTGTCCGCATAATCCAGCAGCATGTCTGCAAAGATCTGCGGTGTCTGCCCCGTGTATCCACCGTCAATATGGCCCTCTGATTTTGCCAGTTCAAAACACATGATTGAATTGAGCTCCTCTGCTGCCTTCATGATTCCGGGAACAACATGTTTGATCCTGATATTGCACGCCATCACAATAACGGGAATATCAAAGATCTTCTCAAATACCATCTTTGAGTTGACAAGATTGATGTGAGAGTCAGAAACGACCCTTTTCCTGATTAAATCGTTTTTGTAAATATCAAACCCCATAATAACCCCTTTTTATTGATTTAAATTTGTTTATCATTATAATAACAATACATAACAGTAAATATTTTAACACTAATATATGCATTTTCAAGAGTAAATAGGAGGTCTCATGAAGAAACTTTTTCCATTAATAATACTGATATTTATTATCTCTTCGTGTACAGTAATGACAATGGAGCCGTACCGTACTGCTGATACTCTCGGTGCACCTCTGAGATTCAGAGTGGGTCTTGATGTTCAGTCAGGTCAACTGATCCCCGAACAGACAAATCCGGACACACTAAATGATATCGGAGTGGGTATTCCTGCCGGGAAATTATATGCAGGTATCGGCATATGGAATAATATAGATGCCTATGCATCTGCTTCATACGGATTCCCCTTTTCAATAGATTACGGGGGAGGCATCAAATATCAGTATATTAACAAACTCGGATTCAAGGCAGCTGTTGTGCCGCATATCAAATATGCTGAAGCAGAGGATATGATTGTTGCTTCAGGGATTAATTCAAAGGACACATTGAATTACAAATTAATAGGGGGAGAACTGCCTTTTGCATTCACTTACTCAATCATCAATATAATAATGATATCCGGCGGAGTGCATGCGGGATATTATCAATTGGATTACATTGATCAGTCAGGTGCTGTAGATAAATATGATTTTATGTCATATGGTGCATATATTATGCCTGAAGTAAAACTCGGAGTGATAAGGGTCTCACTGGGCGTGGATTACAGGAGATACTATTCGCCTAAGATGCCTATAGAATATTCAGACACTTATTCTCCTCTGCGGAGGAATTTCCATCCGTTTCTCTCATTATCACTGCAGTTTTAAGTCAAAAAAGACCATATTGCCCGTAAGCAATAGCAGAACGCAGAGAGGAGTATTGTAATTAAGGTGAAATATTCATCTTTCAGAATAATAAAAAGAATCAGGCGGAAGGCAGAATGAAAGGTAAGATAATGAGGGTAACACTTGTGTCTGCCCTTATACTCCTTGTAGTTAATACAGTATTCCTCATATATGCATTTCACGCATTTGCCGGTCTCTCCCAGTCAGTGAAGCTCAATTACCGTGATGTGGGGAAAAATCTTGCCGAGACAATTGAAACTGCCATTGATAAAAACCTTGAGATCACATCAATGATACAGGACCATGTTTACAGGGAGATGCTCAACTCAGTGAAAGAGTCGGGCAGTGTTGTCTCACCCGGCTTCAATGCTGTGAGTGTTTATGATACAGTGACAGAGGGTTTTTATTTCTCGGATATACAGGATACTGACTCATTCAGGATAATCCTCTATGAAGGCGAGAATATATACACAGTATCAAAGCCCACCGGGTGGTACCGGTCTATAGAGTCAAAGGCGGGAGCAGGCAAGTATATTCAGACACTGGGCAATATACCCAATATTGAATATATAGTGATTCAGGACAAGATAGGTATTGTATCAGCTACTCAGAGCATTGATTCTATTTCCTCAATACTGACGGATTCGCTTCTGAGATACTCATTTGTGGAGAACAGGGATGTTTTCAGGACATACAGGTTCAAGGGGGAGGATATACATGAATTCATATCACCGGCGGAGAATATTGACGGTCTTCTGAGAATAGGGTTCACTTCCGAGAATATCCGGTCAACGGAGAGCAAGGCGAGAATAATATTTATAAGCATCATTATAATGATACTGCTCTCCGTATTCCTTATCACTGCAGTGATTTATTTTTACTGGCGCAGTATGCGCTATGCATCCCGCATACTGGAAAGAGAGAGGGAAAAATCGGGATATTTTGACATTATCAATGACGGTATTATTGTTGTTTCTGAGGAGACCGGGGTGATTGAATGCAACAGACGGGCTGAAATAATGATGGAGTCAGCATGCAGAAGCATTGATGATATCACAGGAATCCTCAAAGAGAACAGTATTGATACAGATGAGGATTTTGATGACAGGGAAGTCCGTATTGATGAGAGGATATTCATTGTTTCAGGCAGGATTATCCCCGAGGCCTCCAAGACAATTATCACCCTTCACGATATTACTGATATGGAAAAACTGAAGAAGACAAACAGGATAATGGAGAAGCAGGCTGCAATGGGGGAGATGTCCGCATTGATTGCCCATGAGCTGAAAAACCCGCTTAATGGTATATCCATTCTCATTCAGAGGATAATAAAGAGGGGCGGCAGCGATTCAATGATAATGCAGATAAATGATGAGGTGGAGAGGATTAATGAGAGAATTATGAAGTATATGGAGTTTTCAAAGACCAATGAGTATCATTTTACTCCATGCAGTATAGATGATATTATTGAGCACACGCTGGAATCACTCTCTGTCCGGATTGAGGAGAAGGGGGTTGATGTTTCCGTAAAATCAGAAGGAGGCATGATATCCGCTGATTTTCAGTATCTTGCAACAGTTTTAAAGAATATTATTGAGAATGCACTGGAGGCAGTGGATGAAGACGGCAGAATTGCAGTGAGGGTATTGAATGACGGGCATGAATTGAGTATCATTATTGAAGACAATGGACCCGGCATACCTGAAGCAGACAGGGAGAAGATATTCCGGCTGTATTATTCAACAAAGGAAAAGGGCTCCGGCATAGGCCTTTCAACAGCATACAGGATAATCAAGGATCATCAGGGCAGTATTGATGTTGAAAGCAGTGAACTTGGAGGCGTGCTGTTCAGAATTATTTTACCTGTGGAGGATGTATGAACAGGTTGCTCCTGGTAGAGGATGAAAAAATTCAGAGAGAGAATCTGAGCGAGTATCTCGGAGAGAATAATTATCAGGTAATGACAGCAGAAGGCGTGACAGATGCACTGAGCAGAATAGGGAACAATGTCTTTGATATTGTTGTCAGTGACATCAAGCTCAAAGACGGAAACGGAAGGCAGATACTGGAATACATTACGAGCAATGCACCGGACATCATATTCATTGCTGTAACAGCATACGCATCTGTTGAAGAGGGCGTCCGGCTTATAAAAGACGGTGCTTATGACTATATATCAAAACCCGTCAATCTTGATGACCTGGACAATAAGATACAGAGGGCTCTGTCATACTCAACAGTAAGAAAAGAGAATATCCTCCTGAAAAATCAGATTGAACAGGCAGGGGAGATTATATACAAATCCGGTGAGATGAAGAAGATCATTGAACTGACAGACAGGGTGGCGCGCTCAGGTGCTCCTGTGCTGATAAGCGGAGAGAGCGGAACAGGCAAGGAGCTCATTGCAAGGCGTATTCACAAAAAATCCGTCAGGTCAGACAATATATTCATGGCTGTAAACAGCGGTGCTCTCAATGAAAACCTGCTGGAGAGCGAACTCTTCGGATATGAGAAAGGAGCATTCACGGGAGCCGGGCAGAAAAAGGCAGGCAGGTTTGAGACAGCACACGGGGGCACCATATTCCTTGATGAAATAGGGGATATATCACCTGCAATGCAGGTCAAGCTGCTCAGGGTTCTTCAGGAAGGCGAGTTTGAGAGAGTCGGGGGCACAAAAACAATAAAGACGGATGTGAGAATCATAGCTGCGACAAATAAGGATATTGATAAGCTCATAGAGAATGATATGTTCAGGGAGGATCTCTTCTACAGGCTTAATGTGCTCAACATCCATCTCCCGCCCCTGAGGGGCAGGCATGAGGATATTGAGGCGCTTGCCCTTTATTTCATGGAGAAATATTCCAGGGAGAATAACAAACCGGTTAAATCAATTTCAGAGCCCGCCATGGATAAACTCAAGGGTTATTCATATCCGGGGAATGTGAGGGAATTGCAGAATATTATACAGAGAGCTGTAATACTCTCAGAGAATGACGAACTCTCCCGGGAGGATTTCATACTCCTTGAACCGGATTCGGGGCAGCTTCCCGCGAGTGATATGGAGCAGGCTGTTGAAACACTGGAGAGCAGGATGATAACTGATGCCCTGAACAAACACGGGCATTCTGTATCAAAGGCAGCAGATGCACTCAATATAACGAAGAGGCAGCTGAGATACAAGATGAAGAAATATAATATTGAAAAATAAAGGAGACAATATGACAGTACTGTACAATGGTGTTATTGTTACAATGAACAGTGAAATGGAGATTCATGACAGGGGATGGATTGAAATAGACGATAATGGCAATATCAAGGATCTGGGCAAGGGCGAACCGCCGAGTAAGGACAGGGACCTCAGAGGCAATATGATAATACCGGCTCTTGTAAATGGGCACACACATTCTGCAATGACCCTTCTACGGGGATATGCTGATGACCTTGCATTGAAGGATTGGCTTGAGAAACATATATGGCCTGCTGAAGGCAAGCTGATGAATGAGGAGAACATCAATGCAGGGCTTGAACTTGCAATGCTTGAAATGCTGAGATGCGGTACAGGCACATTCTGCGATATGTATTTCTTCTCTGGCAGTGAACTCAAGACAGTGGAGAAAGCCGGCATGAGAGGGCTCATGGCGGAAGGCATTATTAATTTCCCGACACCCAACAGCAAGAATGGTGATGAGGCATTTGAATATGTCAAACAGGTAATAGAAGAGAATGATACCCGGGTTGCAATGCCTGTACTTTCAGTGCATGCGCCCAATACAACCTCACCTGAACTCATTGAAAAGACAGCTCAGTTTGCAAAAGAAAAGGATATGCTCTTTGTAACACATACTGCCGAAACCCAAAATGAAGTGGAGGAGATAAAGAAGAGATTCAACAAGACACCTGTAGAGCATCTTGCTTCACTGATTCCGAAGGGAACCAAAACAGCAATGGCTCATATGGTGCATCTTACTGACAGTGATATGGAAACAGCTGCACGGAGGCATTTCAATGCTGTGCATAATCCCCAGTCCAATCTGAAGCTCTCATCAGGCATTGCCAGGGTTCAGGCAATGAGGGATGCAGGCATTAAGGTGTCAATAGGCACAGACGGTCCTGCAAGCAATAATAATCTGGATATGATAGAGGAGATGAGAACTGCGTCTATGATAGGCAAGGGAGCTTCACCGCTTCATGTTTCTGCTGAGGACATAATGAAGATGGGGACAATTGAAGGCGCCCGTGTGCTGGGACTCGGTGAAATAACAGGTTCTCTTGAAGAAGGCAAGAAAGCGGATATTGCAGAGATTGACATGAATGGCCTGGAGGCAGTGCCATATTATGACAATCCCTATTCCTTCATTGTATATGCATTGAACAGCAGGGATATAAAGATGACAATGGTGAACGGCAGGGTCCTCTATAATGAAGGGGAATATAAAACACTCAATAAAAATGAGATTATTGACAGAGTGAAAACAATAAGCAGGGAAATAAAGTAATATGACTGTCACAATGCTTTCATGGAATGTAAACGGCATAAGGGCAATTGAAAGAAAGGGGTTTTCCAAACTGCTTAAAAAGGAATCACCGGATATTATGTGTATTCAGGAGACAAAGGCTCAGGAGGAGCAGATTCCGGAGGCACTCACTGATATTGATGATTATCACACTGTATTTGCCTCTGCTGAAAAGAAGGGCTACAGCGGGGTCGGCACATTCTCCAAAATCAAGCCCAATGATATAACCAAAGGCATTGGTGTGGAGAGGTTTGACAGTGAGGGCAGGATACTGAGGAGTGATTTTGATGATTTCATACTCTTCAATATTTACTTCCCCAATGGCAAGGCATCCCAGGACCGTCTTGATTACAAGATGAGTTTCTACGAGACATTTCTGCAGGAGTGGAAATCACTGCTTGATATGGGTGAGAAGATTGTCATATGCGGTGATGTCAATACAGCGCATAAGGAGATTGACATTGCCAGGCCCAAGGCAAATGAAGACAGAAGCGGATTTCTGCCTATTGAGAGGAAATGGATAGATGACCTCATAGATGCCGGATTTATTGACACATTCCGGTATTTCCACAAGGAGCCGGACAATTATTCATGGTGGGACTACAAGACAAAGGCAAGGGAGCGCAATGTCGGATGGAGAATTGATTATTTCTTCATAAGCCAAAATCTGGAGAACAATCTTAAATCCGCATTCATAAGAGATGACATCATGGGCTCAGACCACTGCCCAGTAGGCATTGAACTGGATATATAAAAAATGAGTAGATAATAGCGAGATGATTAGGTCAATAGTTGATAGTGGATGGTCAATAGTCAAAAAGGGGGATATATGAGTAAAGGCGTGAGGTTCCCCACTTTTACTATTTGAAACTACAATCAATCCTTGAAACTTGATTCTTGTGTCTTGAATCTGTTCTTTGACCATCAACTATTAACCATCCACCATTGACCTGGCTGAAGGCCAATCTTCCCTTGTACGTGAGCGACTCTGTCGCGAGTATCACACGTATCACACGATCTTTAACCATCAACCATAAACTATTAACCTGGCCGAAGGTAATCTTCCGTTGTACGTGAGCAAACCTGTTTACGAGTCGAACCAACAATCTTGAATAAATGCTTCATTTTTGTATAATAGATGTAGTATTTGGAAATTGGTAAAAGGGAGAAAAATGACCATTGACCATCAACTCTCAACAATTAACTTTTTCAGTGAGGTATATTATGAGAAAACCTATTCTATCAATTCTTATTCTTTTAACCCTGATTATTATAGTATTCCTATCCTCCTGCACCTTACTTATAGATGAGTATAATCGTTTAGTAGGGTATAATAGTATATGCTGGGAAGACAATGACCACATATTGGTATATGCAAAGATTGTGGCTTATGATAATTATGCTACAGTAGGCGGAGATATGAAGAATTTTATCTGGGGAGGAGGAGAGATTTGGAGAATAGACGTAAACACAGGTGAGAAAGAGCTTGTTCTGAGGAAAAAAGGTCCTGAGTATACAATTACTTATGAATATGCAGTTATAACATTACAAGATACATTGAGATTCATAAGTGATTGGGATTCTACTTTTGTAATGAGTGAGAATTATGATAATTGGCAAGCTGCTGGTGCATATTCACATCCTCAGATCAGTGAAGATGGCAAAGAAATTGTTTTTTTAAAAGAAAGCAATGAAATAGAAGATGTTTATGTAAAAAAAATGCATTTAGATACAGGTGTAGAAACACTTCTATGGGAGACAACAGCTAATATCAAAGCTATGGACTATGATTTTGACAGAAACCTGCTTTTACTGAATAACATAAGGTTGGTCAATCTTAATACTGGGCTGGATACGGTATTATTAGAGCATGGAGATGAAATAAGTGGTTATAAAGTTTCTGACCCTTATGCTGCAA
>JAWOBN010000006.1:0-4067 GCA_046484245.1 bacterium
TCTCCTGTCATGAAATAGCCGTCAAGTTTCTCATCGTAGATAATCCAATCGTATTTGCCTGTTTTGTATGCGGTCTCCAGCAAATTATCAAGCATAAATGAGAAGAATATTGAATATTTAGTCTCTCCTTCCTCATCATTATCCGACACGAAAACTGCCAGAGTGAGTGCATATATAAAATACGATAAATCGTCAAATTCATCAGCGAGTTTTTTGGCTTCTTTTTTCATTTCTTTATCATTCACTTTCTTCTCCTTTTTTTACTATTCTAATTACAGCGCCGATGTTTCCGAAGTATCTTATGGCTGCCCTGTAGAGCGCGTAATTATCCTTCTGTAAATGCTTCATTTTCATGGATTTACCTTTATTCATTCTTTCGGATATCATTTTGATTATCTTCTCCCTGCTCCATTTACGCTTCTTCCTTATTTTTGCAGGGTCAAATCCGGCTTCCTTAAGGGTATTGTCCCATGAACCGAATATATCACAAGCCTTCTGGACAAGGGAAGCATTGTGTTTTTCAATGCTTGAAAAATTCAAAGGTATATTATCCTTCTTCATTTTCTTTATTTCTTCAACAACCCTTTCAGGTGTCCATTTCTCCACATATTTTCTCACCTTTGAATAATCAATTCCTGCATACTCCACTGCATCCTTCCATGAACCGAAGTGCTCTGCTGCTGCATAGAACAACTGAGAATGATACCTCTGCATACGGCGGGAACTAATGTCACTGCCATTATTATAATGCTCAAGGATTTCTTCTGCTATCAGTTCGTTTGTCCAGTGTTTTTTCTCATCATATGGTGTCTTTATATAAGGCAACTCCATAATATCAGAATAATCAAAACCTGCGGCTCTTATTGTTTCAGGCCATGAACCAAAATATTTGACTCCTGCCTGATACACATCATTATGATTATATCCCATGTATTTGGTATTGAGTTTTTCCCTGTTCCTGTAGATTTCATGTATTTCTTCAATTATCTTCTCTTTTGTCCATGATCTATGTCTGCGTATAGACTCATAATCAAAACCTGCATACTCCACTGCCTTAGACCATGTTCCGAAAAGACGTTCCGCCCTGCCCATCAAAGCACTGTGGGTATGCATAATATGCCTTGCGCTGAGATCACCGTCTTCTATATCATACAGTTCAATGATCTCTCTTTTCAGTTTCTTCATTCTCTGTTTGCGGTCCGGGGAGTCCTGATTTTTCATTTCTTTCTCTGCTTCCGTTTTGTCGCCCGTCTCTTTTTCCTTCTCTTTCGTCTTCTCCTCTTAGCCTTTTCTTTTTCACGCTGTCTATTCAAATCAGCATTACCGCTCTCCTCATGCAGGGCATCACTCATATCCCTCATCCAGCTGCTTATAATCCTGCTGTCCTTTTTCAGTATTGCCGATATGCCGTGAATAAACAGATTTGCCTCTTCTACAGAACCGGGGCCATATTCCTTGACCGGATTTTCAGGCTGATAATCCATTTCACCGACAAGGATTCTTAAAATGTATTTGTTCCGGGATAATAGATCAGCAAATGATTCCAATGCCTCTTTACATTTGCTATTTGTCTGATAGGCATACATACTCTTTGAAAAGGTGAATTCAAGGGAATCGTCTTCATTAAACAATTCATTGTCCAATAATGCTCTAAGACCCTGCCAGTCCTTCTCGGCAATCAGATAAATCAGCAGACTGTAACGGACTCCCATTTGATCTGCTCTTGCCAGTTCCATTATATACTCTGCTGTCTGCCGCGCTTCACTGATATTCTCCAGCATTTCCTGAGCAATCATCTTTCCCGACAGAGCTCGTATATACGGTCTCGTTTTGACTATATAAAAAAACTCGCCTTTCTCCTTTTCAATATAATCTGCTGTATACCGTTTCTCAAATGCTTCAATTGCCTTATTGTAATATTCCAATGCTTTTTCAGGTTCATTCGTGCAACTATTGCCGAGAATATTATAGGCATCCGCGCACATATCATCCAATTTTAATGCATCCAGTGCTTTCTGCCTGTACTCTTCAATGTCTTTCTCATCATATGCATCATATACAAGGAGCTGGGCTTTCTCCTCATTATTTGCCGGGACATAGTCCTCACCTTTGGTATCCATTGTTTTCCCCAGTTCCCGTCTTGCCTCTTCAATGTTTTCATACTCCTTATCGCCTCTCTTCACTTCAACAATATAGAGCATTTTTTCAAGATACATTTTCCCGGACAATATATCATCTTTCATAATACAGTACTCCCATTATCAAAATTACAAATGCTCGGCATCATCAGTATATTCAAGATCATGCTCTTCACACCATTTAACCGCTATTTTCTTGTACGCCTTAAATTGAAAATCATCCCATTGTTCCCTGAGATTGTAATAATTGGTAAATCTTTGAAAACGGGCAAATGCACCCTTGCCCCTTATGGCACCCAGACAATCATCGGATATTTCATCATCCTCAAGACTCAGGCAGAACCGGTTCATAATATCCCAGTCATGAATATCCCATTTTATAGGCATGAGAATCCAGTCATCATTGCCTTCCACCTCATCCAGCATCTCATCTTTTGTAATGAGTTCACCTTCCCGGTATATCACATCATCCATGTGTGTATTATCATATATTCTTTCATGTGTTTTCTTATTGAAGAATATATTCTGCCCTTCCAGCAACAGTACCATGGATTCAAGGATTTTATCCAGACTCACTTTCATATAACAATCCTCTTTAAGATTATCATCTTCATTATATATAATAACAAATTTTTTTAAAGAGTCAATTTATCTCAAAATATTTCAGGAACAGTTATTGTTTGCTGAATTATTCCCTCATGACTATGAAGAGGAGAACTGCGTCAATGAAATAGAGGGCCATTATAAGAATAAGGCCTGAGGCAATACTTATGAAGTCCTTGTTGGAGATCATGATAGCGAGGAAGACCGCATATAGAAACCCTATGGATGAAATGATGGAATTGTATTTTATCTTCTTATTCAAGCCCTTTATAAAAAGACCCAGCAAGCCCACGACAGGTATCAGCATAAATATGATAAGCACAATGCCGTCATCTGCATATTCTTCTGAATATGCGTCATCAAAAGACATTTCCACTGCCTCATAGGCATTGACTGTCTTCTCAATACCGCATTGAATATTCACAAAGGGCATGAAGAACAGTATTCCAATGAGTATATAGAACAATGGATGCAGATTAAGAATCTTTTTCATTTCTCCTCCAATTTATTGTTGTCTGCAGCACATCTGATAATTGATATATAATACGCAGCTGCCTGATTATAAAAGCATTATCTCTTTTCCGGGCATTTGCAGATAATGTCTGATTCTAAAACCGGATACTAAACTTCTGTTTCCGATTTCTGTTTTATAGTCCTCACTGACTGATACATTGCAAGTACCACTGTGAGATACCCCAGTGTTCTGATTATCATGAGAAATGCTTCCCAACTGTCTGCCAGGCCAAAGAAAGTCACCAGATGAGAGACATCAAAGATAAGGAATGCTATGGCAATAAGAAGCGCCACTGTTTTATTCCCTCTCTTGTAAGCCATGAATCCCAGGATAACTATGACTGTGCAGAGAATGATATTGATAATATTTACCGGATCCCAGACTAAACCCATAGAGCCTCCTTTTTGAATTGATATGGTTAGTATTATTTTACAGGAAAAGGCGGGGGAAGGCAAGAGAATAATGAGCAGGGAGAAGTAAGAGACACGAGACACGAGACACGGGACACGAGTCTTCCGGCCGGAGCCGGGTTAATGGTCTATGAGATAAGCAAGCCAAACAACGTGTGACACGTGTGATTCGTGTGATACGTGTGACACGGGAAGAAGGTAAAAGAAATCGCGAAAAGATTCGCTCACGTACAACGGAAAACGTACAACGTACAACGTTTGAATACTTAACAAGAAGGACAGGACTGAGAATAGCGGGCCAAGTCGTAATGCGTAATGCGTTATAAAGAACGAGTAGAACGTGTAGAGCGATTAGAACGGGTAGGAAAAGAAGGTAAAAGAAGATAGGCCTTCGGACAGGTT
>JAWOBN010000001.1:0-6023 GCA_046484245.1 bacterium
GGTTCATCACCTTTCTGAGCCGCTTTGTCACCTCATCCATATCAGTAGGGACTTTCTCAGTAACTATGCCGTGTTTCTCTTCATAATTCTTGATAGCAGACCTGAGTCCGTCAACAGCCAGCACAGAGCAATGAGTCTTTACTGAAGGCAGGCCACCCAGTTTCTTGGTTGCCTCTTTCCATGATATTTTCTTTGCCTCTTCAATTGTCTTGCCTTTTGCCATCTCGGTTATTATACTGCCTGTGGCAATATTGGACGCGCAGCCGTATGATTCAAACTTGATATCTTCAATCACCTGAGTGTCTTTATTGACATTGATATACACTGCAACCATATCTCCGCATGCAGGAGAACCCTCTGTAGCTTTGCCGTCCGGGTCTTCTATCTTCCCCACATTGCGCGGGTTCTTGAAGTGCTCCATTACCTTTTCTGAATACGGGAAACTCATATTTACTCCTTCTTTTTAAGAGGACTGATCTTTCTTAGATTTTCAATTATCTCTTTCATTGCGTCCACAACTGCATCTATTTCCTTTTTTGTGTTGAATCTGGACAATGTGAAACGCACAGAGCCGTGAGCGCGTTCATGATCTCCGCCAATACCCATTATTACATGGCTGGCTTCCAGTGATTTGCTGAAGCATGCAGATCCTGTGGATACTGCAATGCCCCTCATATCCAGATGCAGAGTTATTGATTCACCTTCCACATAGTGGAATGTGATATTGACATTATGCGGAATTCTTCTGTCAGGAGAGCCATTGAGTGTGGTATCCTTTATTTCCGAGAGCAGTTTATCCCTCAGATAATCAGCCATTTCTTTTATCTTTGTGTTTTCTTTCTCATCAATAAGCTCCACTGCCTTGGCGAATCCCACTGCTCCCGGGATATTCTCGGGCCCTGCTCTCTTGTCAAATTCCTGAAATGCGCCGTCCATTATTTTGGCGAGTTCTATACCTTTTTTCATATACAGTGCGCCCATACCTCTGGGCCCGTGTATCATCATGGAGTCCATTGTCATCAGGTCAATCTTGATATTTTTAGTGTCAATGTCTATGCGTTTATATGCATGGGTTGCGTCAGTATGAAAATACACATTGCTCTGACTGCATATCTCGCCTATCTTTTCAATATCCTGAATTGTGCCTATCTCCTGATTGGCTGTCTGAATTGTCACAAGCGCTGTTTTATCATTTATAGCATCAGTGAGTTTCTCAGTGTCAACAAATCCCTCACTGTCAACAGGAATAAAAGTCACATCTACGCCTTCCTTCTCCAGTTTCTGAAGTGTATTCCGCACTGAGAAATCCTCTATGGTTGAGGTTATCACATGATTTTTTCCCTTTTTCTCAAGTGCCTTGAGTACTCCCTTTATTGCTAGATTGTTGGATTCTGTAAAACCTGATGTGAAAATAATCTCATCATTTTCTGCATTGATTGAATCTGCTATCTTGCTTCTTGACTCAGCCAGTGCCTGCTTGGCATCAATACCCATGGAATACCCGAAATCACTTGTTGCAACCGCATATTTTTCAAAGAAATACGGTTTCATTGCTTCAAGCACGCTTTCGTCCATTCTGGTTGACGCAGAATTATCCATGTAAATGGTGTTTTTTATCTTATCCATATCTACTCCTAAATAAAGAGATTTATATCAGAGTCCTTTGCCTGATTTATGTATGAGCCGACCCCTGCATAATCATCAATCACTTCCTCATTGAGGTCCGTTTTATCAATGCCCATAACAGACATTGTCATGTCACATGCAATTATCTTACCGCCCAGTATTTTAAAGTCTTCCATCATTTTTTCAAGTGGCTCAACACCTGCATTCTTCATCTTCATTTTCATCATCAGTTTGCCCAGTCCCAGAAAATTCATTTTGGATAATGGTCCTTTGGAGAGCCCTCCTTTCTTGAGTCTCTCCAGACCCCAGAATGTGAAGAAGAGTGTTGTCTCCATTCCCATGGAAAGCGCACCATTTGCAATAATCATAGCAGAGTATATCTTGTCATAATCACCGCTCTGCACAACTATTGTTGCTTTCTTCATATCTTTATTTTTATTGTCCATGTCTCCCCCTCCTGCTCATTGCTCAGGATTTCAAAGCCCATTGCATCAATCGCCATGGGAATCTCCTTTCTGCTCGCTTGATGAGTGCCCTTTACTGTGATTGTGTCTCCTTCATCAGCCTGCCTTATGGCTTTTCTCACCTCTACCAGAGGCACGGGGCAGGTCTTCCCTACTACATTTATGCTTATTTCACTCATATATCTCCTCCTTTTTTCTCTGTTTTGAAGCAAGCTCCTTTAATGTCCGGGCTTTGAGTGTATCCTCTATGGACTCATTGAGGTCCTGCCACAGTTCCATTGCAGCACATGCATTTGATTTGAAGCAGTCACTCCTGTTCATTTCACAATCAACGGATTTCACTGATGACTCGAGCACAGATATAATATCATATGCAGTTATTTCTTCCGGCTGCCTGCTGAGCAGATACCCCTCATTGACCCTTCTTATGAGGCCCGCTCTCTTGAGCCCGCCCATTATATGGTCAAGATACTTCATTGAGAGATGTTCCAAACTGGCAATATCCTTTAAAAGCACAGGTTCATTATACTGCATTGCTATGTCTATCATTGCCCTGAGACCATATCGGGACCGTGTTGATAATTTCATCCAAACTCCTCGCTCTACTTATTCTATAGAACTACTTGAATGATAACGCATTATTTACTCTTGTCAACCCAATTAATCATAGATACTGATTTTTAAAATTTAATCGTTGCTTTACTACAATCAAAGAGAGAACCATAATTAATTGTCAATTGCATCTATATAAACATTATTAATTTGCTATTGACAAAAAAAAAAAAAAAAGACTTATCCTTATATATAGTAAATATAAATTTTAAAGGAGGAAATTATAAAGAAATTTTTTTCATTTATTTGGATCATTGCTTTGATATTAACTATTTCTTGTAGTATCCAACAGGTTGATCAAAATGAGATTTCAACTACTCAAAGCAATATTATCAAATTGGATAAAGAAAGTTGTCCTTGTGATAGTTTAGAATTTATAGATATAAACAAAAGACAGGCAGCAAATATCTGGAGTGATTTTACTTCTTCTGGAGAATTTAAAGAGGTTAACAATCAATTAAAGAAAGATGGTTTTCTTGTTAATATGAAAAATAGAGCTATTAATAAATATTATTGCCATAATTATGGAGATACTGTAATTAGTATTAATATCCCCTATACTAATAAAGATAGAGAATCTAAATTGGAGTTAAGAAAAATATTTTTGAAATCAAGTGACAAATCAATTTTTATTGTTTCTATTTCTAAATTTTCTGCAAATAACACGAGGTCAATTGTAGTTGACAGTAGTTACGTTTTTATAACCGTAGATGAAACCAGCCCAATTAACTCAGAACAAGAATATCCTGAATACTCAATATTCAATACTGGGACTAATGAATTCTATTACTCCATTAGCACTTTACCGGGACTGGGCACCGTTACAATAACTCCTACTGCAACAATAAGTGATGAATTCTCTGTATGCTTTGGGGGTTGTTATGAGCCACTTGCATATAGCTGTTTTGGACAATACGATCAAAATGAATGTCTTTCAAGAGCTTATAATTATTGTTATACAAAATGTATTATTGCATATTTCTTTTGATATGATATTATTCTTAAAAAGATCTAGGGGGTATTATGAAATCATTTTCAATTGTAATATTTACAGTAGTTTTATTGACTGTTATATTTCTCATTTTCTGTAATTCTATGATTATTTTTGAGATTAATCACATTTATTTTTCACAAAACGCAATGAATCATAGCAAGGATATCGATCCTCTGGTATCACTTGAACTGTTTAATTCAACATTGAATGATTGGTTCAATCATGCTTTTATATTTGTAGTGGGATTTATTTCTATGATCAGCAGTTTTATTTCTTATAGATTCTATAATCATAGATTTCTTACTTCAAATTTAGTATTCATTTTCTCTTTCTTATTCAGCATCATTTTAGCAATTTTAACATTAATATTTACTTTCCCGTCACCATCAGCAAATCTGAATTATATTACCATACTAATCTCCGGTGTATTATTCCTAGCAATCACTAATGTGATAATAAAAGTAATTAAGTCAACCCCTAAAGGGACGGAGGTTGAAGATATCAAAGATAGTTCTCCTTCCACAAAAATTTCACCATAAGTGCGAGAATATATTATCTTATGACAATTGCAGATTGTTGATAACAATAGAGCATTTTTTCAGAAGAACAAGTATTGCGACTATTTTTAGCTACAAAAGCCTATAATTAGCTATTTGGATATTTTTGTTTATCAATTTGAATTATTTAGAAGGCGTTAAAATGTTTTTCACTTAATATCACTAAATAACCACAAGGGGCAAACTATTATTTTTGCTGTTTCGTTCATTTTTGTTTCGTTTATTCTGATTGCTCTTTTTTTATAGAGATATAATTCCCTATAAGTAAACCATCTTATTATTAGAGATAGGGCAATGTGCTGATATCTTTGATGTATTCAACCTCCGTCCCCTCTCCGGTCATTTATTTTTTATTATTGAGGTTTTCTTTCCGGGATTCAATGTTTTCAAGGAGGCGTTTCTGCTGCTCATCAAGTGCTTTGAGGCGGATTTTTATATTCTTTGTCTCTTCTTTGCTCTTGCTCTCTTTCAATTGCTCTTTCAGTATTGTCTTCTCTTCTTCAATTTTGTCAATATAATCCTTTTTCTTCTCCAGTTTCTCTGATTCCATTGCTTTGTCAAAGACCATTTCATCGGGGCTCTTCTCGCCGGTTTTCTTTTCCTCCTTCACCTGCATCTGCGGTATGAATCTATTCTCATCCACCCTGCGCTGATTCCTGAATGACGGTGATACGATTTCAATATTGTTTTTATGGAGTTCATCCATCATTTTCCCCTTCAGTGCAGATATTGTGCTGAAATACTTCTCAGAATCCTCAAGGAATCCATGCACCCTGTATGAAACAGCATAATCGCCCAATTCGGTAATATATACAAATGGATCCTTGAGTCCCAGATCCAATGCAGACTGTTTGAGGCATTCCTCTATCTTGATGCGGGGCACATCATATCCCAGGGACACGCTTGCTGAAATAACAGTATCATTGCTTCTTATCAGTTTCACAGGATTTGTTGCAATATAGAGATTGGGTATTGTGAGAAAATTGCTGTCCTGCAGCTGTATCTCTATATGAAAAACACTCTTCTTTGTAACCCTGCCCTGAATATCCCCTACATTGATGAGATCGCCATTCCTGAACCTGTCCATGGAATTGTTCATAATCCCTGCAATGAGATTCCCCAGTATTGTTGTTGATGATAATGCAACAGTTGCACTGATAAGAATGCCGAGGAAGGAGAGAATCTGCCCTTTGAGCTGCCTGTCAATTGGAAGTGTTATAATAATAACAAATATGCCTGTTAATGTAATGATGTACATGAGCAGTTTTCTGTTGATTCTGACAGAATCCCTGCTTGTCTGGACCTTTTTAAATACAATGCTCATGACAATCAAGATCAAAGCAAATATCAAAAACGCAATTCCCGCAGGTGTAAAGGTGAGCAATGTGTCATATAGGGTTTTCATATTTCTCCTCTATTTCCTTTTAATTCCTCTAATTTCCTCACATAGTAATATTTATTATAATCCATATCAATATATATTTCCATAATTCTCTTTATTAACAGCTGATGTCTGCAAATATAAAAACCGGTTTCATTCAATATTGATTGAGAAGATATCCACGGGTTTGGATTTACCCTTCACCATGACAGGTTCAAGTTCTGTATAGTCAATAATACCATCAATATGCGATATAACACTCCTGGATACTACAATGGGGATATTCTTTGAATTGGCAACAGCCTGAAGGCGCACTGCAATATTGGACCATTCAATACTATTGCCTGCAACAGGGAGTAATTTGAATTCGTATGCATACGAGAAAACGG
>JAWOBN010000114.1:0-38993 GCA_046484245.1 bacterium
TGCCCTTGCCATTACCCGTATATATATGTATCATACCATTATTCACTGTCCTTTATCCTCCTGTACTTAGAGGAGTGCTCATTATCTTCTTCAATCTCAATACCGTGAGGCATTGTTCTGCCGCTCTTGTCCACACTGACGAATGTGATGAATCCGTCCACAACCTCATTGCCTCTCTGCTCATCCACTGCCCTGCAGTAGAATGCAATGGAGGATCTGCCTGCATATACCGGTGTGGTTTCAAGACGCACTGTGCTGCCTGATGAAGCTGGATTGCTGAAGTGGAGCCCGTGTAGTTTCAGGCATACGAGATTCTCCGGTTTGCCGGTGAGATTTACTGCATGTATATAGCATGCTTCAACAAACCATGAGGACATGGTGCCTGCAAACAGAGTGCCGTGATGATTGAGGTCCTGTGATTTTATGAGTCTGCGGAATTTATAAACTTCAGATCTCATCTACAGGTACCCCCAGTGAGGTTGAGGTTTCCAATGCTGTCTGATAATTCATTACAAAGTCAATTGCCATATCCTCATCCGGAGCATTGAATATGAGATAAAAATCCGGTTTCCCGAACATCTGATAGAAATTTATGATCTTGATTTCACCGGGCGGGGTCACTGTCTTTACAAGTTTCACCGCCTCTTCCGATTTACCGGGGATAATATCCATTTTCGTTACAAATATCATTTTAACACTCCTTTCAGTTCTGTGATGAAATTATCTATATCATTCTTTGAATTCTTCTCTGTTGAAGCCATGACAATCATACTGTCTTCATCAGGCATGAACCTGCTCATCTTTACGCCCATCAGATAACCCTTTGATTTCATCTTACTGTACACCTCATTGAGATTCCTGATACGGACAGGGAATTCATTGAAGAACGGTCTGTCGGCATGTATCATCTCAATACTGTCAAGTTCCCTCAACCTGCTGTTGAGATAATGCGCTGAAGCTGCAGAGTCAGCTGAGACCTGCCTGAAACCTCTTCTGCCGGTCAGTTCCATATATGCAGCTGCCATGAGGAGGCATAATCCCTCATTGGTGCAGATATTGCTTGTCGCCTTCTCCCTTCTGATATGCTGCTCTCTGGTCTGCAGTGTCATGACATAGCCTGTCCTGCCCTCTTCATCCTCTGTCTTGCCTATTATCCTGCCGGGCATTCTCCGTGCGTATTTCTCCTTTGCAGTGAATATGCCAAGCAAGGGGCCTCCGTATGCCAAGTGCAGCCCCAGAGGCTGTCCCTCGCCCACAGCAATGTCAGCATCATAATCACCCGGCGGCTTTATAATACCTGTTGAAACAGGGTTCTGGCTGACTATAAAGAGGGACTTTGAATTGTTCACTATCTCCGCAATGGAGTCCATATCTTCTATGAAACCGTAAAGATTGGGGTTCTGAACAACTATTCCGGCAGTATTCTCATCAATTAATTCAGCAAGTTTATCCTTGTCCGTAATGCCGTTTTTCATCGGTAGATAATGATACTCAATATCCTGCCCCTTGAGATATGTGTCTATCACTTCCCTTACTGTGAAATGCAGGCCCTGAGATATGAGGATCTTATTCTTGCCTGTAATGCCCATTGCCATATGGCATGCCTCTGCTGTTGAGGTTGAACCGTCATACATTGATGCATTGGATATCTCCATATTGTACAACCGGGATATCATGGACTGAAACTCATATATTATCTGCAGTGTCCCCTGGGAAACCTCTGCCTGATAAGGTGTATATGCAGTGTAGAATTCCGGTCTCATTGCAATATGTTTGATCTGTGGAGGTACATAATGATCATAAATACCCATGCCTGCAAAATTGACCATACTGCCTGCCGGTCTGTTTACTGCTGCTTTCCTGTCTGCAAGTTTCTGCAGTTCATATTCCGATATGCCCTCATCCAGTCCTATGTGCCTGTCTATGAGTTTACCGGGTATATGCCTGATAAGCTCCTCAAAGTTATTTATACCGATGCTCTCAAGCATAAGCTTCCTGCTGTCTTCACCCGAGGGTGTATATTTCATTGTTACTCCTTATTAATTCTTACTCAATACTGCTGATATACTGATCAGCTGACATCAGTTCATCCGCCTCTGAAGGATCACTCATCTTGATCTTGAAGAGCCAGCCCTCACCATACGGGTCATCGGATATGATCTCGGGATTATCTACTATCCCGGAATTAACCTCAATTATCCCGCCTGAGACAGCAGCATATATCTCACTTACTGCTTTTACAGCTTCAATTGTTCCGCAGGCATTATCCTTTTCAACATTGATGCCCTCATCAGGGAGTTCCACAAAGGCAATGTCTGAGAGTTCTGACTGCGCATAATCGGTAATGCCCTGTACTGCAGTGTCGCCTTCAATCCTGATCCATTCATGATTCTTCGTGTATTTGAGATCTTTCGGTGCATTCATTATCTTCCTCCTATTTTTTCGGATTTACTGTTCCCTCTTTATAAAACGGGGGTTTCACTGTCAATGCTTTGAGCTTCCTGCCCCTGATATCTATAAATATCTCATTGCCCGGTTTGTGATAAGGCACATTGACATATCCCAGACCTATGTACTTGTCAATAGAGGGCGAGTAATTGCCGCTTGTGACAAATCCCGCCTCCTCAGTATCAGTGAATATGGTGTATTCATGCCTCGGTATGCCCCTTTCAAGCATCTCAAAACAGCAGAGCCGCCTTGACAGCCCCTTCTCCTTCTGTTCTATGAGGGCATCCCTGCCTATGAAATCACCGTGAGAGAGTTTTACTGCCCATTTGAGACCAGCTTCAAGAGGCGATGTATCCTTGCTTATATCATTGCCGTAAAGCATATACTTCATCTCCAAGCGCAGTGTATCCCTTGCACCCAGTCCAATGGGCTCTATCTCAAATTCACTGCCTGCATCCATCAGACAGTTCCATATCTCTTCTGCATATTCATTGCCGAAGTAGAGCTCAAAACCATCTTCACCTGTATAACCTGTCCTTGACACAAGCATATTCCTGCTGTTTACATCAATGAATGAATAATGATAGAATCCGATGGAATCAAGATCATAATCAGTGAGTTTTGAGAGCACCTTCTGAGCATCCGGCCCCTGCACAGCAATCTGTGTTACATTGTCTGTATTATTCTTCAATTCAATATCATCCGGCTTGTTCTTCAATATCCACTCAAAATCCTTCACAGTATTGGATGCATTGACAACAAGCAGCATCCTGTCCGGGAGATTATATACAAGCAGGTCATCAACAATGCCGCCGTCAGGATAGAGCATCATTGTATATTGAACACCGTCTTCAGGTATATTCATCACATTGTTTGCTGTTATATGATCAACAAACTCCTTCCGCCCGGCACCTGTTATTTCAATTTCACCCATATGTGAAACATCAAACAGGCCTACTGTACTCCTGACCCTCTTGACCTCATCAATGATTCCCTTGAACTGTACAGGCATACTGTAGCCTGCAAAGGGTACCATCTTGCCTTTATTCTTCATATGAATACCGCATAGTGCTGTTTGCTTTTCCACAGTTCCTCCATTGTATATTTAATTTACTATTATATGAAATATATATATAAATTCAAGTATTGAAATCCATATTCTTACTCCAGCTGCTGTACCAGTCCTCCGGCATCACATTTATCAGTCCCGAGAGAAGAGCAAGATCATCAAATGGTGTCTGGGCTATACGTATATGGCGTGTGAACAACCGGGAATAATCACCCAGGGTTCTCTCAATAATATCCGTAAGCATCCTGCTGTTACTCGTAAATACACTGCCGCCTATAATGAATAACTCTGTATCAAAAATAGCACTGAGTGATACAAGACCGGCAGTAAAACCCTCTGCTGCATTGTTTATTATACTCCGGGATTCATCTGACCTGTCATATGACTCAAAGACCCTGCTTGCTTCCATGCCTGCCGCCCTTTCAATAGCTGAACCGGAAGCAATTGATTCCATATCCCCGCGATTACCGCAATTACAGAGGGGACCGCCCTTCATGACAATCATATGACCTATATGAGATGCATTCCCCCTGCTGCCCCTTACAGGACTGCCGCCTGTTACAATACCGCCCCCTATGCCTGTGCTCCAGGTAATATATATGAAATCATCCGGTATATTATTTATCAGCCTTTTATGAACAAGTGCTGAGGATATAGCATCATTTTCCATTACAATATCAAAATGCCGGTTCAATTCCTCCTCAATGGGAATCTCCACCCAGTCATTATCAGGTCCGCTCTCTGCATTGAGGCCTCCGCATATATTGGGTGTTGTCAGAACCTTCCTGCCATTGTTCAACCCGAATGGGCCGGGGGCACTGACCCCCACTCTCTCAATACCGTCTTTTTCAATTCCGTTTCTTTTGAGGAGTATATCTATCATACTCATGACCTGACGGGGCAGAGCTTTGCTGCTGCCTGTCTTTACAGTCATCTCCTCTACGGAATCCGCAATACCGGTCTTGTGAGCTATAACAGCCCTTGTCTGTGTGCCGCCGATATCTACACCTATTATCATCATATCAGTTTATTGAAGCGATCTTCTCCAGTTTGGAGTAAGAGTATATTTCAACAAAACCCCGTTCAATATTTTCATTATGCTCTATCTTTATATTAATATTCCAATCCTCCATCAGGTCACGGAGATACGGAGAAAGATGCTGATCTATCTCATCAATAACAACCTTTCTGCTGTTGACAATCAATGTGTCTCCGGAATGATTCTTGCCATTCTCCTTGAGCCATCTGAGAAACTTCAATGCGAGATGAATGGGTCTGGGGGTAAATCCCCTGCCGCCGCACAATCTGCATTTGTCTGCAAAATAATTTATAACAGAGGGTCCAACCCTCTTGCGTGTCATTTCAACAAGGCCGAATTTGGAGACATTGAGCACCTTGGATGTAGCCATATCATCCCTCAGATGCTTCTTCAATGTCTTGACAACACGTTTCTTATTGTAATTCTTTTTCATGCCGATGAAATCCAGGACAATGAGACCGCCGATATTCCTCAGTCTCAGCTGCCGGGCAATCTCCTCAGCTGCCATGATATTGATATTGGCAATAAGACTCTCGTCATCACTCCCCTTTGATTTGGACATCTTGCCGCTGTTCACATCAATAGCTGTAAGTGCCTCTGTCGGTTCAATGATTATATATGCACCGTGCTTGAGGTACACATCTGTCTCAAAAAGCTGGTCCATCTCCTTGTCCAGATCATAATGGGACAGGAGAGGACTGGTAAAATTGTACAGTTTGACCTTCTTCTTCATATTGGAGTCAACAAATGAATAGTATCTCTGAATATCATTGTAAATCTCCTTGGAATCAACCACTATCTCATCAATACCCCGCTTTATCAGATTCCTTATTGTCTTGATTACAATGGAGCTTTCCCTGTAAACCAAAGCCGGTGTCTCCAGCTTCTTTGTCTTTTTCAGCACCTGGCTCCACATCCTGACAAGGTCCTTATACTCCTTTTTAAGCTGCGTTTTATTGGCATCATATGCAGCTGTGCGTATGATAACCCCCATATCCCTTTCCAGTATCTTGTACATATACTTCTTCAATTCACCCCTGAATTTCTTGTCTCTAATCTTCTTTGATATGCCGACAAAATGCACATTCGGCACCAGCACCATGAAATTCCCGGGTATTGTTATATATGTTGTCAGACGCGCGCCCTTGGCAGATATCTCATCCCTCTCTATCTGCACAAGTATCTCGTCTCCCTTGTGTACTGTCATCTCCGATGCAACCTTTTCATCCAGCTCATTGTCCAATTCAAAGATCACCTTGCCGTCAGCTGACTGCAGCGGCAGGAAACCCTTTTTCTTCTCCCCGTAATTGACGAATCCCGCCTTGAGACCCTCTGATATGGATTGGACCTTTGCCTTGTAGATATTCCCTACAATGGATTTCCTGTCCTCATTCTCCACCTTTATCTCTGTTAATTTTCCTTCACTTCTCAGTGCTATTATTATGTCATTCTTCATTTGAGTAATAAATAATCTGTTCATATCTTTTCAACCTCAATAATGTTTCCATTATCTTTTCTGTAAAATTTTTCTCTGTACACATCAGGACTATCATGAGGATTCAGTCCCAGTATATTATTCTCTATCTCAGAAAATTTGACTGAACCATTGTTATTGTACTTGAGTATAACCCTGACCAAATTGTTTTCTATTTCAATATCATCAATGAATTCCCTGATATTGTACTGTTTTATCTTATCCTTCTTCTCCCTCTCAATAATGTATTCCTCACTGTCAAGGAAATCCGCTATTTTCTCTTTTGTCTTGTCTGTCACATTGAAGCCGAATACCATTGATATCCTGTTCAGTTTTTTGACAACAGACATCCTGTCAGATATAAGCTCCTTTGCCATATAGAATTTTATGCCTGCGGGAAATGCCCTGTTCAGTATACTGAGTATATTGCCCGATGGTTTGGACTGAAGAAAAGCCTCCATAACCTCCATCCGGGAATATACACCGACCGGTTTTGGGGGTCCGTAATGCATCTTTATCTTCGGATTGTAGCCGCTTGTATATAGAAAATCCAGACCGCTGCGTCTCAGTCCCGCTGATATGAGATCTATCATACTGAGATGGGAAAGATATTTGTAATCTTCAGACACCTCATAGCAGAAAAACATCTTTATCCGCCTGCTCAGTTTATTGACGATCTTCTTCCTCTTCCTGCTCTTGAAGAATTCCGTTGACTGCCTCTTGCTGTCCTCATTTCTTCTCTTTTCCCCTGCAATCTCTCCATTGCAGGCACCGCAGAGAGTGCATTCCCCTTCCCTGCAGTCAGGCGTGTAAATGCCCTGTTTTGCTTTATTATACTCTTCAAGGAGAAATGCTCTATTGACAGGATATTGAATAATTTCCCAGGGGAGTGTGTCATCAGTGCTTCTCTCCCTGAGATAATTATCAGTATCAATCCCCATCTCTCTGCTGCATTCAATCCATTTGTCAAATTCAAAATACTCAGACCACTGATCAAGACGCTGGCCATTATTGTAGGCGCACTCTATCACAGAACCGAGTTCCTGTCCGCCCCTGGCAAAAACACCCTCAAGATAGGATATATCCGTATCACGGGCATTGAGCTGAATATTCTTGAACTGCAGACCATTTCTGATAAGTGATATCCTTCTGTCCATCTCATCTTTTGATATCTGCTCCGACCACTGGAAAGGCGTGAATGGGCGGGGCACGAAGGGCGAGACCGATGCATTGATCTTCACATGCCTGAACCGTGAGGCAATACTGTTCAGCAGATCACTGATTGCCGCAACATCACTGTCATTCTCTGAGGGCAGGCCTATCATGAAATAGAGCTTGAATTTCTTCCATCCGAATGCTACACCTGTCTCAATGGTGTTGAATATCTCTTCTTCGGATATATTCTTGTTTATAACACTCTTGAGTCTCTCGGAAGCTGTTTCAACAGCTATTGTTATACCGGATTTCCTCACCCTGCTTATCTGATTGTAAAGATTCTTGTCTATATCTCCTATTCTCAATGAGGGAAGGCTGATATTGGCATTATCACGCCTTATCCGTGATGACAATGTCTCCAGCAAATCCCCTATGTCAAGATAATCCGTAGCTGACAGTGAGAGCAGGGATACTTCCTTCATGCCTGTTGCATCAAGGCGCTCGGATGATGCCTGCACAATACTGTCAACAGGCTCCTCTCTCACAGGCCTGTATATTATACCTGCCTGGCAGAACCTGCAGCCGCGCGTGCATCCCCTGCTTATCTCAACTGTAACCCTGTCATGGACAATTCTTGTATTAGGGACAAGGGGTCTTCTTATTATGCCTGAAGCAGCAAGGGGCATGGGTTTTGCCCTCTCTACAGTATCACCCTCTTTATGCAGTGCTGGGATATATGTAAATGGCAGTTCATTGAACTGTTCCAATGCACCTGTTCTGCTTAATTCGCCCTGTGAGTATCTTGCCAGTATATCAGTGATATCATCTGCCATTGATTCAATTTCACCAATAAAGAACACATCAATGAATGATTCAACCGGCCCGGGGTTATACACAGCTGTGCCGCCTGCAGCGACAATGGGGTCATCTTCACTTCTCTTATCCGAATGAAGGGGTATCCCGGAGAGCTGCAGAATGGAGAGTATGTTGGTATATGTCAATTCATACTCAACAGTAAATCCTATCATATCAAATCGGGAAAGGGGAGTTCCGGTCTCCAGTGTTCTGAGAGGCTCATCCTCCTCAATCAGCATTTTTTCCATATCCGGCTCCACTGCATAGACACGCTCAGCATATACATTATACTTTCTATTGAGCATGTGATAGAGCAGCTTGTGGCCATTGGAGGACATGCCCACACTGTAGAGATCCGGATAGGAAAGGCATATTCTCACCTTGCCTTCCGGGTCTTTATCTATTACATTATATTCACCGCCTGTATACTGGGCGGGATTATTTACTGACCTGAGGATTTTATCAGGATAAATCATTGCCTGTCAGTAACCTGTAAGTATTGAGGTATATCTGAGATGTCTTTTCAATAACATCCTCGGGGAGTTCGGGCGGCGCTGAATTCCTGTCCCACTCTGTTGACAACAGATAATCCCTGATATACTGCTTGTCCATGCTCTGCTGTTTCTCTCCCTTCTTGTAACTTTCAGCTGACCAGAATCTGGATGAATCGGGTGTGAGTAATTCATCAATGATTATGAGATTATCTTCATATACACCGAATTCCATCTTGGTGTCTGCAATAATGATACCCCTGCTCAGTGCGTATTCAGCAGCTTTTTTGTATATGGCAAGAGAGGTGTCCCTCACAATATCACTGTACTCAGGTATGATTGTCTTCATCTCATCATATGAGATATTCTCATCATGTCCCTCTTCAGCTTTTGTGGAAGGGGTGAATATCGGTTCCGGGAATCTCTCTGATTCCACAAGTTCCTCATCTATGCGCATGCCTCCGATTGTGTGACTCTCTGTATACTCCCTGTATCCGGAGCCTGTGATATACCCCCTGACAATACACTCCACAGGCAGCGGCTGCGCCTTTTTGGCGACCATGAATCTGCCCTTGAGATAATCATACTGCCTGAGGAAGCGCGGCAGTTTGCTGAAATCAGCATGGATAACATGATTGTCAATAATGTCCTCAACCATTTCAAAGAAGAACAGGGATAATTGGTTGAGCACCTTGCCCTTCATCGGTATGGTGCTTGTCAGGATATGGTCAAATGCAGACACCCTGTCTGTTGTAATGATAAGCAGGTCATTTTGCAGTTCATATATATCCCTCACCTTGCCGCGTGACACAAGGTCCAGTTCCTGAATTTCAGTTTCCCTTATCATTCTTGCCTCCGTTCTTTATAAGAGTATTGAGTTCATCCATAAATTCCTTCATATCCTTGAATTGCCTGTACACAGAAGCAAACCTGATATACGATATCTCATCTGTCTGTTTGAGGAGGTCCATTATCTTTGCGCCAATGCTTGATGATTCCACCTCTCCTGTTTCATGGGAGAAAATGAATTTCTCAGTATTGTCAACAATATCCTGAATCTCCTCTGATGAAACAGGCCTCTTCTTGCAGGCAATTGTTATACCGTCAACAATCTTCTCCCTGTTGTACGGCTCCCTCCTACCGTCTCTCTTTATTATAAACACAGGAATCTTCTCAATATATTCATATGTGGTGAATCTCCTCTGACACTCCACACATTCCCTGCGTCTCCTCACACTGAGTCCATCCTTGCTTGTCCTTGAATCAATGACCCTGTTCTCTTCAAATCCGCAGTACGGGCATTTCATTGTATTCCTTTATTCTTATTATTGACAAGTTCCAGTGTATCTGTGCATTTTATATTATTACCATCGGAATCTACGCCGTAATATGTTTCAATGTATTTACCGTCATTGTAATTGAAAGTGGAGAATTGCGCATTATAGCTCTTTATACTGCCGTATGCATCTATCTCTGTTGTACCGAACCATGTATTGAGATCCGATTTGCTGTAGAAGAATGTGTCAACGACCTGATAATCATCCAGCACAAATACAGATACACATGCGGAACTCTTGGGGCCCCAGTTATCCAGTTCAACACTCCATCCATTCTCTTCTCTTATTTCAATATCCACTGTCCATGTCCATCCGTCCACTGAGAGATATGTCGGGTCAGCAGCGGGATTGGGCTTGTATGACACACTTATATCCCCTGTGGGAGCCAGCGGTATGAGCTCACAGCCTGTAAAAACAATCATGAGAATCAGGAGAGAAATAATATTTTTCATAATGATCTCCCTTTATTCAAAAGGGGGCAAATGCCCCCTTTTGTATTTACTTTTCAACAGATGTATCAATTTGAGCTTTCTGCAGTTTGCCCGAATAGTCAATATAGACTGTCTTCTGTTCCGTATATATCTCATATACAGTCCATCCGCCCTCTCTGTGACCATTGCCTGTTGCCTTTACACCGCCGAACGGCATATGGCACTCTGCTCCGATTGTCGGGCCGTTTATATAGGTAATGCCTGCCTCAATATCCTCAACTGCCTTGAGACCCTTATTGATGTCCCTTGTATAGATTGATGAGGATAATCCGTACTCAATATCATTAATAACATCTATTGCCTCTTCAAATGAAGAGACCTTGATGATTGACAGCACAGGACCGAATATCTCCTCCTGTTCCAGCCTTGACATCGGTTTGACATTGGTGAATACAGTCGGTTTGTAGAACCATCCCCGGGAGCAGTCACCTTCAGTGCATTTTTCTCCGCCTGTTACAAGCTCGGCGCCTTCCTCTTTGCCGATATCAATATATGAGTGAATCTTGTTGAGAGCCGCCTCATTGATAACAGGCCCCACATCCGTGTCTTCGTCCCATGGTTTGCCTATCTTCAGTTTCTCGGCACGTTCAACAAGCCTTTCAACAAATCTGTCATGTATATCCTCATGTATGATTATCCTTGATGTTGCAGTGCATCTCTGTCCCGCTGTACCGAATGCACCGAATAGAGCGCCTTCAACAGCCAGTTCCAGATCTGCGTCATCCATTACTATCTGCCCGTTCTTACCGCCCAGTTCAAGGGATACCTTCTTGAGGGATTTGCCTGCAACAGATGCAATGTGTTTGCCTACAGCTGATGAGCCGGTAAATGAGATAACTCCCACATCCTTGTGCTCAAGCAGGGCATTGCCTACAGATGAACCGGGTCCATTGACCATATTGATGACACCTTCGGGAACACCTGCCTCAATCATTATCTCAAACAGCTTGGCTACCATCAGAGGTGTATCGGAAGCCGGTTTTATAACAACAGTATTGCCTGAGAGCAATGCGGGGAACATCTTCCATGTGGGTATTGCAATGGGGAAATTCCACGGGCATATGAGGCCTGCAACACCGATCGGTCTGAGGAATGTGATATTGACCTTATTGGTCAGTTCGGAGGGAGATGTTTTGCCGAAGAATCTGCGGCCCTCGCCGAATGCATAATAAGCAGTGTCAATGCCTTCCTGGACATCACCCCTTGCCTCTGATATGATCTTGCCCATTTCCTTTGTCATAAGCTGGGCAAGCTCCTCTTTGCGTTTGACCATAATATCGCCTACCCTTCCGAGTATCTCTCCCCTCTTGGCTGCAGGGACCTTGCTCCATTTTTTGAATGCATCCTTTGCTGCTTTTACTGCTTCGTTTACATCCTCGGGCCCTGATTTTGCCACAGTTGCAAGAACACTGTCCCACTGTGCGGGCATTCTTGTCTCAAAGGTCTCTCCGCTCTTGGAATCAACCCATTTTCCATTAATAAAATTCTTGATGTTTTCAGCCATATTGCCTCCTAATCTTCATTTTGCAGTTTATTCTTCAGTTCCGGATCAGGCGGGAATGCATCCTCAAAGAGAGTTACTGATTCTCCGCTGTATCCCTTTATATAATTCAGTTTATCCAGTTCAAGCTCAATCTTCTCATAACTGGATAATTCGCCGTATCCCTTGAATATTACAGTGTGATTGACAGGTGTCTCATAGGGCTCACGCATGCCTCTGCCTTCATATCCGCCCAGTATCACATCAATACCCTCAACAGTATCGGCAAGCTTCTTGTCATGCTCAAATCCTATTGAGGTGAGACCTACTATTATGTGACATTTGTTTTTCTTCAGTAAATCCACCAGTCTTCTTGCAGTTGCTATCTCTCTTTCTATATCAGCCTGTTTCAGCACATGTCTCTTCAGATCAAAAACAGCATATTCTGTTGTAAGTCCGAATACACCTATCCTCACACCCTCTATATCAAAGATATGATAACCCTTTACATCAAGCGGGTAATCCCTGAATGATATATTGGCAAGCAGGACAGGCATATTGAGTTTTTCAGTATTCCTCTCAACAAAACGGGGGCCTGAGGAGATTTCATCAATACCGAGATTGATAATATCATAATCCAGGTAATTGAAAACAGTGACAGGCCTGTCCATTGACACAGAGTCCTCTTTCAGATACTTTACGGAAAAATTACCCGAATCAGTGAGGAGCAGTATGTCTCCGTTTTCCTCAGCTTTCTCTCTCTCCCATTTGACTGCTGTTGCAAATGAATAAACACCGCCGAGTTTCGGAGGAAAATCAGGATTGATGAATGTCGCGCCCCTCGGTTCAAATACATCCATTATATCATTTGTATGAAGGAGTATAACACTCCTGCCTGATACAATAAGGAATGCGGAAAGGACAGCAAGGAGCAGTATTGTCTTCTTATTCATGTTTCCTCCTAATTGATAACAGTGATTTTGGGGTGTGAACGGTTAAACACATCAGTAAAGTATTCCTCGTATATCCGGCCTATCTCTTCTGATTTGATCAGTACGGAACTCTCATTATTCTTGTCCAGAGCCCAGTAACTCCAATTTGTGGAGCCGACTGATGTGTACAGCGAATCAACCATTAATGTCTTTGAATGAATAGTAACATCAGGGTCATCATAATAGACATCCACACCGCCCTTTCGGAGGAATTCACCCAGTTCCATATTACTCAGTGACTGGGACGGGTTATAGCCGGACTGGTCCAGTATAACTTTCACTTCAACACCCCTCTCAGCTGCATCAAACAATGACTGGTATATCTGCCTGTTGACACCCTTGGGATAATTGGGATAATAGCCTGCTGAAAGAATCATGATATGAATTGTCTTCTCGGCATTATCAAACAGTCTTATTACAGTGGGCGCATAATCCCTGTTGTTTATCGGATAGACACCCTCTGCATTGTAAAACTCAAGACCGGCCTCTTCAAATGCAAATATCAGAACAGGCAGTGCGGCAATTATAATTATCAGTATTCTCTTCATAATAATCTCCTCATTGATTAATTGAGAGTTCTTCGGTTGAGAATTCCTTGAGGCGATAATAAAAATCTATATAGCTCAGTGCAAGGGGGGCGGATTTAACCACCACTGCACTCTCGTCATTGCGTTCAAGTGCATAGAAACTCCAGTTGGTGGAGCCGACAACACTGTACAGTGAATCAACCACAATAATCTTGGAATGCGTTGTCTTGTCAGCAGGTTCAAAGTACACATCCACGCCATTGGAGCGCATGAACTCTGCAAACTCCGCATTATCCATGGAGTGTGAAGGATTCCATGACGACTGGTCAACAATGATCTCAGCCTTGACACCGCGCTTGACTGCATCAAATATTGCATTGTACATCTTCCTGTTTGTACCGTCAGGATACTCCTCATAGTACTTTGTCTGATATACAACTGCATGAATGGTCTTCCGGGCATTATTAAAGAGATTTATCATGCCGGGCACATAATCCTGCCTGTTGATAACAGCAACACCGTCAGTTTCCATGAAAGGAATAATATCCTCAGCTGTCAAGAGAAGTGCCGTGAAAATGAATAGTATTATAATCAATTGTTTCATAATCCGAATTCTCCTTAAAAGTTTATGCCGATATCAGTATTCATCTTTATCATCCTGTTTGTATTATACTGATCTTCAATATTGTATGTATTCTGAACATACTGACCTGCCAGAGAGAATACAACATCATTGATCGTGTAATTGAATCCTGCAGTAATGCCTGCATCAGCAGCATGATTGTAATCAGCATATCTCCTGTACGGTTCATAGAGAATTCCGTACATCATCTCAATATTACTGCCCATTTGGTGTTTGATGCCGAGATGATATTTGATGATATCACTGTAATCATAGCTGTTTGGTCCATTGAGTTCTGTCCAGCGCTCATACACTGCTTCCAGAAGCAGCGTGACAGGCCTTATGTTCGCAGGTCTGTACATAATGCCAAAACCTGCAATTGTCGGTATATAGCCGTCATGCCTGTCAGCAGTACTCACAGTGTCTGACCCTGCAGCATCAATGGAGCGCTGATTCTTGACATTGACAGGCAGATGATAAAAGGCAGTTGCATTGAACCTTTCTGCAGGCTCATATGCAATTGAGAATCCGCCTTTGATGGATGAATACTCTTCATCAATATTGTGTGTTGAATCCGTCATTGCCGGGTCCACATGTACAATGGAATAGGTCTTTTCGCCATCACCCTGTATTATTGACAGATTGCCGCCTATTGTGATATGCCAGATGCTGTAGGATGCTGACAGAAAATAGGCATTTATGCTCCCTGTATTGGCTATCTTCTCCTGATAAAGCGTCACATAATTATTATCCCTGTATGTCTTCTCATAATCATAGTCCTGCGAATAGAGATTTGCAAAACCGAGATTTATGCCGAATGATGATACGGGAATAAAAGCAGTTATATAAAACGGCTCACCGTAGAAATAACTGTTGTCATATGTCGTGGTCTTGCCTATATTATTATCATAGGAGTCAAACAAATAGCGCGAACGCGTTTCCCTGTACTGAAGACCTCCGAATCCGCCTGAAATATAGTATCCGTCAGACACCCTCTTCAGCGAGGGGTTCACTATCGGATTGCTCATGAACATCACAGAGCCCGTACCTGCAGAATATGCTGTTAAGGGGCTGTTCAGCTCACCGACAATCTCGTTACTGTACAGTTCACTGTAAGCAGAGAGTGATACTGCAAAAGCGATAATTAAAAGTAATGATATTAGTCTTTTCATTATTCCTCCTACCATCTGAAATCTAAGCGTATCTCAAGATTAAACAAATTGTTATATTCAATGAAATCCCTTACAAACTGTTCGTCTTCACCATAGTAATGATACTCACTGTCGGGATTATAAATACCCGTATGCGGTATATCCTGATTCTTCAGACTTGCCTTTGCCCGGACGGATATATTGTCCGAGAGTCTGTCTATCATTGTTACATAGAATTTCTGACCATTGCCGTAGAGAAAATCAATACCCGTATCTTCAAATATCCATTGACTCATGCCGCCTGTCTGCCAGGTTGCAATACCTGAAAGAACGGAGAAATAGTCAGTCATCTCATGTTCAAATGAAACATTGAGATATGTGCCGTCAATAATATAATTCTCACCATACATCAGTGACGGTGTCAGATTGACCCTGCCGTATCTTGCCTCCAGATTGAGATAATCATTATTGGAGAGAAGGGCGAATATCCTCAGTGTTGTTTCATTGGTGACAGAGTGAGTTGAAGCAGCTATCTTTGCAAGATTCTTCTCCTGTATCTTCTGCTTGAGTCTTATTCTCAGCGGGAATACGGGTCTGTACTCAATTGTACCCTGGAATCTGTAATTGGTCAGATTGTAATCCAGTGTACGCCAGATATCCAGATACACCTTATTGAGTGTGAGCTGTTCTGTCAATCTGTAACGCGTCTCAAAATAGATGCCCTCTTCGGGCTTTGGCCTGGGGTCATCCGTTATTATTGTGAGAATCGGGTCAACAAGCCGGTATTCCTTTTCAAAAGATGTATCGTCAAACCGGCTCTGTTCTGACAGGGGTCTCGCGAATGGATTGTCAAAACCCGCATCATAATGCCTGTAAATTGTCCTGAGATAGAAATTGTCAAATACAATGTCATTCCTCAGCACATATGCATAGGCATCCAGCTGTCTGGCGACTTCACCCTCAAATGACATATTCTTGTAATCTGTCCTGAAATCCACACCGTAAACAGTACGCCTCTTACCCCTGAATGATTCAGTGAATACAGGATCCGATATATTGTCCTTGTCAAAGGGTATATCTATAAAGACAGTGTCCGGATTGAGCTTCCTGTCATACATTGATCTGTAGCCTGTCACACCGATGCGTGTTGATATGGGCATATCCATGAAACCGCCCAGATTGAGTGAGAGCCTGCCGCCCCCTGTCAATTCACCTACATTATTCTCAAATGCGCTGAAGAAGGTGTGCTGCAGTATCAGCATATTGACAGTTGAGTCGGGGTTTAGAAGTGCATTCCTCTTCATTGAACTGCCGAATGCAGTATAGTCCAGTCTGCCCAATGAACCATTCAGTGCAATACCATTGAATGCAGAACCGTATGACTCAATGACATCGGGGAATACACCTTCTATGACATCATATCTCCTTGCCCTGTACTCATCCGTATTGTCCAGGACCAGGCCCTGGCCTGCACTGATGCGGAAATTGCCTATAACAATATCCGGGCTGTAGGGCATATCCTTCATTGATGCATACATCTTGTATTTGTATTCCTCAATACCGGCATACTTGACAAAGAGACCGCCTGCTGACATGTGTTTGCCCAGACGGAGCTTCAGTTTATTGACAAAATCACCGTCCATTTCCTTATTCCTGATATCCTCAAGTTCACTGCTCATACGGGATTTAATGGACTCTATCTCGTATTCGGATACACCGGCTTCAAGAAGCTGGTCCCTCACATTAGTTGAATCAGCCCCTGCCACATTGAGCAGTTTAATGGCATTTTCAAGCTGATAGGATAGAGATGAATATGATGTGTAATTGTATGAATCATCATTGGTGTATCTCAGCTGGGATCTTAGATATCCGGAGAATGCCCATGGGTTTTCCGGTTCATCAAATGTTATGTAATTCCTTATCTGTGTCCATGCATAGTATGTCAGTCCCTGCGTACTCCGCACATGTCCCTCATATCCGAATCCGCCGTAGCGCTTCTGAGCCCTTATAATCGCCGCAGCATCCGTTATATTGACATTGTGTATCTGAAGGAGCTGATCGAGTGTTGCAGTATTGATGTTGAGCTTATGGATAAGGAGATCCTCCCAGAGGTCTATTGCACCTTGTGTGGGGGATTCCTCTGATGCAAGGCGTTCCTGCAGCCGCATGACCCATATTGATGTCTGATCTGTCGCAGTATCGGGATATAGGACAATCTTGTCTTTAAGTATATTGAATATTTCCGTATCCACACCCTCAATGTCTCTGAGTTCATATATACTCTGAATCTCACCGTGATAATAGATATAGTCCTTGATACCTTCAATTACCTCATCGGGCAGAAGAAGAGTGTCAAGCACTTCAGGAGGCTGATTATTGATATCTATCTCACCGGCAAGGGAGAATGCAGTGAAAGACAGTATGAATATTATTAAAATTAATCGTTTCATATCATCCTCAGAATTTATAGTTTAACTGAATAAGATGCATTCCGCTCAGTTCTCTTGTTGCAGTATAACCGTAATCAATTGAAAACTGCCCTTTCTTTACTTCAAAGCCGCCTGCATATTCCATGGGGTATGACCGCAGTCCTGCCCTGAGTATGAATATGTCCTCAACAAGTTCATAGAGAATGCCCCCGCCCATTGATGTGGGTCTGCCTGCTGCCTTGGATACATCAAAACTCGTGATGAAATCCTCATAGGGTTCAAATGACACTCCTGCTGATACAGTCCTGTCAAAATAGTATCTTGTATTGGTTAGACTGCCGGACATATAGGTGTTTGTGATATTCCTTACTGCAATACCCAGATTCCACCGGTTATACACAGTGCCTATTATGCCTATGTCAGCTGTGTAGTATATATTGCTTCCGTAATCCTTCTGTTCCAGATAGAGTGCATTGACATTGGTTCCCACTCTCATCACATCAGCGAGTTTCACACCGTATGTCATCTGCACTGTCCTCTCTGTGTGGAGTTTTGTTCCTGTTGATATGACACTGTCCATATTGGCATAATCGCCCAGTACAAACATCTCCGAATACTTGAGTCCTACTGTTCCGTAATCTGTCCTGTATCCGCCTGTCAGAGCAAAGGCATGTGTGAACATGAAGAGATTCTCATACGATATACTGACATCACCCTTGTCCACCCCTGTAATGGAAGCGGGGTTTAAGAAAGCATTGTCAATGCCCATGACAACTGAAGTACAGTTGAAGCGCATTGATTTTGACTTGATTGCGCCCGGTATATATTCAAAAGCCGGGAATACAAGGATTGCGACAAACAGTATTAAGGATAGAAATAATATTCCTTTTTTCATAATATACCTCAATTAAGTTCTGTTGTGACAACTATTGGTTTTACAATTCTTACTGTCTTGCCATTATTGTCTGTCTTATCTACAGTGATAATATAGGCAGCCGGAGTGACGAATTCTCCCAGTTTGTCCCTGCCGTCCCATATCAGTGTATTGGAACCGGGCAGATTCTCGCCGAGTACTGTCACCGGTCTGCCGGCAAGGTCAAATATCCTCACAGTAATTCTCTCCTCATTGAGAGCAGTGGCAATAATTCTTGCTGTCTCGCCGTTTTCAAATGCAACCGGATTGGGCAGTACTGTGAGTGTGAAGTTTGAATCCTCATCTGTTTCAATGAATTCAATATCATCCCCGTCTCTTACCATGAGCTGATACCCGGTATTATACGGTTCTTCAGTATCATACTGCCCGCCTATACCTGTGATATTGAGCAGCATGCCCTCTTTAATGGATTTCATCTCCTCAGTGTCATAGAAGGGGCTCTTCTCGGTGATTCTCACATCCAGCAGTGTCTGGCCGTTATATGCCTGGAAATTCTTACCTGTTCCTGCAGACACAGCACTTGTTATAACCTTGGCATGCTCAGCTTTGAGCAGACCGCCCTCATTGAGTTCACTGACACCCTGCGAGCGCTCCAGAATATCCGGATCCACCTCTGCTATTGTGTCATTTATCAGCACAATATCACTGTCAGGTGATGAATATTTGACTTCAGTAAGCCCATTGTATTCCTCAACAGTGCCGGTTATCATGAGCTCAATGCCGCGTGTGAACATATTATTGCCCGGATCATTCTGGGAGAAGATATTGACTCCGCCCGTCTCGTCCTGCAGATAGAATCCTGTTGAACTGCTTGTCGGTGTAAATACTGCAGATGAACCGGAGACCCTGCCTCTTATTGTCACGAGCTGTCCCCTGTACATTGAATTATAACCGTCTGATGTGCTCTGCACCTCTCTTATTGTCATTATGTCCTTGTCAGGCATAGGTCTTATGACAGGCAGGCTGCTTATTTGCTGGAAATATCCGGATGACTCGCCTGTATATACTGTGAATGTGTCATTAAGCGCATTGCCCGAACTGTCCCTGCCTGTAAAATAGTAATTGCTCATCCTCAGGTATATTGTATCCGTCAGCTCTGCATTGTATATGTCAATTGTCACCCTGCCTGATGTTTCATCCTTATCCACTGTCATTGAATCAGCTCCAGCCAGTTCAAATTCCAGTGTGTCCATCAATGTGTCGCAATTGAACCTGATTCTTACAAAATCAACATATCCGTAGGATGAATCCACTGTGGGATGTATATCCATACGGAAATCATTCATGGAAAACTCTTCAATATACTTGGGATTGATACGGGCAGCACCACTGCCTGAGATTGCCTTCAGTATATCACTGTCTGAAGCAGGCATTATCTTGTATTCGCCATAGTCATAATCCACAGGTCCCTGCACGAATATCAATGTATCACCCACAACAGGGGTGTATGAATAACCCTGGTCCTGATGTTCAGATACATAACATCTGCCGCTGCCGTCATCAATCTGCCAGTCACCGTAACTGTCCTGTGTTGTCCGGACTGCAGCATCTTCAACCTTGACCAGCACTCCCTCGTATTTCTCCTGTGACACATCAGCTGTTGTAAGCAGTACAGGTTCAGGCACATCAATGCCGGAAGCATTAACAGTATAATTGGATATACTGACCAGTTCCGTCTTGCCGTAGTACTCATCCACTGTTCCTGTTACTGTGATATAATCACCTTTTTTCAGTCCTGTTCCGACACGGTACAGCTGAATGCCGCTCCATTCTCTTTCCGGGAAAGTATCCTGAATAAAACAGTCACTGCCGAATACCCTGGTTACCACACCGGAAATTGTCACGGTTTGTCCCTCATAGGGTGAATCACCGGACGAGTCCTCTGTGTATTGAATATCCCTGACTGTCAGACCTGATACACTGACAATCATCAATATCATACATGTTATTGCGAGGATGTATTTCATTCTTCCTCCTTAAAGTAGTTTTTTCTCTTGCTTGCGGAAAGAATACCCAGCTGCTCCCTGTATTTTGCAACTGTCCGCCTGGCAATATCAATATGATGTTCATCACTGAGTATTTCGGCAAGCTTTTTATCTGTTAATGGTTTCATCTTGTCTTCATCCTTAATAATCTTATTGAGCAGGTCTCTCACATTCCTGTTGGATGTCTCGCCCTGCTCTGTCATAATACCCCTGGAGAAGAAAAATTTCACAGGATAGAGCCCCTGGGGTGTATCCATGTATTTATTCTCCGTTGCCCTGGATACAGTTGACTCATGCACACCGATATAATCGGAAATATCAGCAAGTATCATGGGTTTCAATGCAGAGACACCGTACTGGAAGAAATCCTTCTGAAGCATTACTATTCTCTCGGCAATCTTCATCAGTGTTGCCTGTCTTTTATGGATGCCTGACACGAGAAAAATTGCACTATTGAGTCTCTTCTTGAGGAATCTCACTTCCTTCTTGCTCAATTTATCCTTATTCTGCAGCATCTGCAGATACTTTCTGTTAAGATGCACCTCGGGGAAATTGAATGTATTGAGCATCGGCACAAATTCATCCCCCTTTCTCTCCACGAGAATATCCGGCACCACATAGTTGGAATGCGTGCCCCATTCACCGCTTGCAGGCTTGGGATTGAGTTTCCTGATGCACTCAATTGCCTCTTTCAGTTCATCCTCATCAAGACCCAGTTTTGTGATTATCCTGTAAAGCTTATTCTTCAGCAAATCATCGTAGAACTCGTCAATTATTGTATATGCAAGTGTGTCCTCAAGACCCCTTGCCTTCAATTGTGTGAGGAGTGACTCCCTCACAGACCTGCTGCCCACACCAATGGGGCTGAGATGCCTGAATCTCTCCAGTATTTCCTCAAGATGCTCAGCACTTATACCGAAATAATTCTTGATAAATGAAACAGTGGATATAATCTCGCCTGTTTCTTCATCAACAGTATCCTTGAGAAGCCCGTCGTCCGAGAGTGATGAAAGAATAAATTCCGCAATAACCATTTCCTCCTCTGAGAATTCAAGATGAATCTGGGTGAGAAGCTGTTCCTTGAATCCCACAGGCTTTGAATAAATATCAACAGGATTGAAATCCGCATCTTCCTTGCTTTTCCCGGAATAATTGGTGCCGCTGCTCTTCCATTCCTTATGGAAAAAATAATCATAATCTATCTTGTCTTCAAGGGGCAGGAGACCCTCCTCTTCAGTCTCTTCTTCAGTATTCTCTTCAGTACTCTCATCCTCATCACCCTCCTGGTCCAGTTCATTATCCAGAAAGGGATTCTGTTCAATCTCGTGATGTATCAGCTGCTGCAGCTCCAGACGGGGCATCTGCAGTATTTTAAGCAGCTCAATGAGCTGAGGGGTCAATTCCTGTTTAAGTTTTAATTCATTCTTCTGTTCATATTTCATATAGAGAATTTTTCTCCAAGATATAGTTGTTTTGCCTCTTCATTGGATATGAGTTCATCAGCAGTTCCAGAGATCAATATGTCGCCTTCATATATTATATGAGCTGTATCAATAATTTCAAGTGTTTCCCTCACATTATGATCCGTTATTATCACACCGATATTCTCCTTTGCCAGATCCCTCACAATATTCTGTATATCCTCTCTCACTTTAGGGTCAATACCCGTGAAGGGTTCATCAAGAAGCAGGAAAGACGGACTGCTTGTAAGAGCCCTTGCAATCTCAGCCCTCCTTCTCTCCCCGCCGGAGAGATTGGATGCCTTCCTGCCTGCTATATGAGCTATCTTGAGCTTTTCAAGAAGATATTGAGTCTTCTCCTCCACATCCTTTTTGTCATGTTCAAGCATCTCAAGCATTGCCCTTATATTGTCCCTCACAGTGAGATTACGGAAAATGGAGGTTTCCTGCGGCAGATAACCTATGCCCTGCCTTGACCTTCTGTACATGGGCATACGGGTAATATCATTATTGTCTATGAATATACTGCCCTCTGTGGGATTTATCATACCTGTTATCATGTAAAAGCTCGTCGTCTTGCCTGCTCCATTGGGTCCCAAGAGCCCAAGCACACTGCCTCTCTCTATCTCAATGGTAAGATTCTTCACTACATCGCGTTTGCCGTATCTCTTGCGTAGATTCTCTGTTCTCAGCATCTAATCATCCTTCTCAATAATTATTTCAGCATTACTCACATTACTAAATATAATCTTATTAATACCCCCGTCAACAATAGTGATTGACAGAAGGTCACACTGAACCGTTGACTTCTGCTCTGTATCCTCGCCTGTAAACAACACATTACCCAGAACGTCAATTGAATCAATAAAAGCAGCACTGCCTGTAAACACCGCACTGTCACCCGTTATTTCTGTTTGTTCTGACTTTATAAGGCAATGAACCGGCATACTGCCGCTCCCGAGTAATTTATTGTAAATCAGTGAATCAGTGTAGAGGCTGAATGAATCATTATATATCTCAACACTGTCATTGAATGCATAGATTGAATCCTCAATTGAATTGTCCAGATAGAGTGCCTCTATTGTGAAATCATTGGCACTGTCATAATATGCAATACTGCCGGTAAAATAATTCTTCCCCGCAGCATTATCCCTGTAAAAGGAATCACATGCAATACTGAATCCTTCCGATGCGAGAAATGTACTGTCAGTGAATATATAGACACTGTCATCAAAATCCATTACACCCCTCAATGATGACACTGTTAATCTGTCTATTGAAAGAAGGGGCCTGTGCAGACTGAAGTTCTTCAATGCGTCATTGTATAATCCTGACTGAGCATCAACAATCAGGGAATCTCCGCTTGTCAATCTCAACTGTCTGTTCATAATAACTGTTGAATCCGACCTGACAAGTACTGCTGCGGATGTATTGCATTCATATCTGTCTGTTCTGAGGAATACACCGTCCTTCAGATATACGGAATCCTCTCTGACCGTACTGGAGCCTGCTTCAATGTAATATGCATCAGCCTGCAGGAAAAGAAAAATGCCGAGAATTATAATACTAATTGTCTTTGTCATATATTATCACCGGATTGCGGAATTCAATGCTTGTAAAATTAATATCTGTATCCATTCCCCTTGTTTTCATAAAATCATTGTCCTTCTGTATAAGCAGTGAGTCCTCTGTTTTCACTGAATCATTGAAAATACTGTATATAATATAGTCAGTGAATAATTTCATGGAATCCTCAAGATATATCTCAACATCTGACATATAGCTTATAAAACTGTCAGACATGAATGAGCTGTCTGATATTATTGTTATATCCCTTCTCTTGAATAAGACATTCTTCAGTATCTTGAGGGAATCACCTGAGAGATAGGCTGTATCTGCTTCCAGTGTATAATCAGCTGAATCATTCTTGAAAGACCGTATCGCAACGTCAGCTATCATGTTCTCGGCAGGTGCGCGCGCATTATCCTGCTCACCGCATCCTGCAAGAACAATGAGAAGCAGACTAATTACTGATATCTTGCCAAATTCTGTCATAAAAATCATATTGATATATGTCCTTGTTTGCAATTTCCTCAATCCTTCTGTAATAATCCTCAAATGACCAGTCCTCTGCATTTTCAAAATAGAGATGATGTTTCTTGTCCTTGTGGTCATAAACAGTATAACTGAATATGGCAGCTGCCTTTGAGGCCTTGAGCAGTCTGTACCATCCGTATGGGACATTCTTGACAATATTGAGGAATCTGACTTTCTTGAGATGTGTGTTTTCCGATCTCTGGTCAATCAGCACAAAGAGTATCTCCCCCTTTGAGAGAACCTTTATAAAATCCCATACAGGTGATTTCATGTCAATAAAATGTATCCCGTATTTTCTCCTTATCTCATCAATATATTTGTATATCCATTCATCCTTTGGCTCATATATGACATTAATAGGATAGCCCTTGTATGACAAATACTGGCCTGCTACATCCCATCCGCCCATATGCATTGTCATTGCCATGACACCCCTGCCCAGGGCAATTGCCCTGTCAAAGACCTCAATATTGTGCACTTCAAAAATATCACTGTCCAGTTCATTATTCATCAGAAACACACATTCTGCAAGGAAATGGGCAAAATTGAGATAAAGTTTTATTGAGAATTTTATGTGGCTGTTTCTCAGATTACTCTTCACAATGGATTTACTCCGCACACCGATAACATAGTAGAGTATTGCCACTATCTTCGCAAAAATCAGGAATGCACGCCTGTTGAGCATGGCTGTCATGAAATAAACTGTTGTATAGACAAATTTCTCCTTAAACATCAATGATACTCTCCACAATGCTTTTCCTGCTTCTTATACTGTCAAACGGGCAGGTTTCAATACAGCAGTAGCATGCAATGCATTTTCTTGTTCTTACACGGGGATACCCGTCTCTGATAACAATGGAATCCACAGGACAGATATTGTAGCATTTCATGCACTGCCTGCATGTATCCTCTTTTATCTCCGGATAATTGGCAGTTATATGCTTAACAAGATTGTTCTTTGCTATTTTAAGAAGCTTGTCAAATTTATTGACCTGAGGAGCCTCAAAATGCAGTGGTTCAGGCTTTTCTTCAACTTCATAATGACCACTGTAATATTCCCTTTCAATTCCATACTGCATATATTCAATATTCTCAATATCAAAGCCCATGAAATCTATGAGGAAATGATCCAGTTCAAACGGATTGTCACTTGAAGCAATGATGCCTGCATTGACAGGATTGCCATTGCCCGGACCATTGCCCTCCATGGCTGTGATGCCGTCAACAATATTGAAATGCGGTTTAATGGCATTGTTTATCCTTGATACCATTCTGGAGAAATTACTGCTGTCGGGATTCTGTGAATGATAGTACAATTTGTATTTTGCCGGAAGCATGCCGTACACATTCTTCACTGTCATAGTGACCTTTGTAAGCATATGCGTCTTGAGTTTGGCGAGGTTTATAATATAGGGGTTTTCCTCCCTCACAATACTGCTTATCCTGATGCCGTTTCTTGAAAAATGCGGATATGTGTTGAGATTGACCGTTTTGACAGAATGCTTTTCAGCAATTGCACTGTAACCGGTTTTCCTGAATAATTCATTCATGGATATATATGAGGCAGATGCACCTTCTGCAATAATTATCTCTTTATCTGTTTTCTGTTTGAGGAGTTCAATTATAATGTCCGCTATGAGCGGATTGGTTGTCACTGCCTCCTGTTTCTCGGATAATGTGAGAAGATTGGGTTTAATTATTATCCTGCCGTGCTCCATTATCTTTTCATATATATTATAATAATCAAATATCTCTTCAATGAATGTTCTTATGGGTTCTCTTTCATACTTATAGATGCGGGAATATTTAATCATTTGAGATAGTATAGTTTGACTTTATTTGAAAACACTGTTGTCTCTACAGGATATTCCTCTGCATTCTTAACCAAATCCGCGTTATCGCATATTGCGTCAATGACCCTTTCGTCAAATATTATCATGTATTTGGGCCGGACTATTTCTATCTCCTCCCTGAGCAATCTGATGCAGTTCTCTTTGCCTTCCTCAGATATCTCTCCATGCACATAGAGTGAACACCTGTGGACATAGGTTATATATGCACCGTATTTGACTTCCTCCTGATACAGGGTAAGGAGTTTTGATGCCTTGGCAATCATTGAGGAGTTGATTTCAACATTGTGGCTCTCCGGTTCAAACCCTATGATCATAATCTCCTGATTGTAATTGCCATTGAAAACAGGTTCCCCGTAACCGCGCATTGTGCAGCCCGCGCAATCCTCCATCTTCTTCAGAAATTCTTCATATGCCTTTTTCTTATCCACATTATCTCCTTGAAAATTTACACCCGCAGTAATTCTGCCTGTAAAGTCCTAATTCCTTTGATATATCCACGGACTTCTTGAATCCATAATCCTTCCTCAGTATTGCCTCAACAAAATTGATATCCAGCTGCCGGCCTATATCCCTCCCTATGGCATTTATCTTGTCTGCCAGTTTATGAGGGCTTATTGTCAGTGTTGTTGAGAAATTATCCATGCCCAGTGATTTGGCTTTTCCGGCTGTACCTCTCAGATTGACTCTGTGGCATTCCAGGCACCTTCTGCTCTTCTCAGGCAGATCACCCATGCCTTTTACTGCTTTGAGAAATATCTCCGGCTCATAATGGCCCTTGATAATATCAAATCCGTAATGCCTGCCGACCTGTTCAGCTGCCTCAAAACGCCTCTCATATTCATCCGCTGTATCTATATTGGGATTGTAGAAATACCCTGTTACCTCATAGTTCTTTGAGAAATATTCATAGGCATAGGTCAAATCAGGTCCGCAGCATATATGCAATAATAATTTCATGCTAATAATTATATTATATTATATTATTAAATCAAGAGAAACTGCCCCTGATTCTATTCTATTATCCTTCTCTCAGTGCCGGCTATTCACATTTCTTGGAACTTGGGTCAGGGTTCAAATTGTTGAACCCCTACAATCTTTTGTTCTTTTTTCCGTTCTTCTTATCCGTGGTTGTACGTTGTACGTTTTCCGTTGTACGGTCTTTCATGGCGAGCTGTACACATTGACCATCAACTATCCACCATTAACTATTGACTTCAGCCGATGGCTGGCGGCTGAAGGCAGACTCGTGTCCCGCGTCTCACGTCTCGAGTCTCTTACTGTTTCCTCTGCACCTCAATATGCTCCCTGTATGTCCTGGAGAATATATGAGAACCGTCACCTTTGGAAACATAGTAGAGATAATCATTCTCCTGTGGGTTCAATGCAGCTTTTACGGATTTTCTGCCGGGTGAACATATAGGACCGGGCGGCAGTCCCGGATGCTTGTATGTATTGTAAGCTGACTCAACCTTGAGGTCTTGGTATGTTGTCACCCTGCCCGGTTCGCCAAGTGCATAGAGTACTGTAGCACAGCACTGAAGAAGCATCCCCCTCTCAAGACGGTTGTAGTAAACACCTGCAATAACCGGTTTTTCACTTTCAATCACTGCCTCCTTTTCAATCATGGATGCCAGTGTAATGTACTTGTATCGTGTGAAACCGGATTGAGCCTCCTTGAACAATGTATCGGGATACTCCTCTTCAAATCTCTCCAGCATTATTCTGACAATATCATGTCCCGATTTGCCCCTTGCAATGAAATATGTGTCAGGGAAGAGAAAACCCTCGCAATCATCACCTTCAATACTGAATTCCCTCAGTAATGCCTTGGACCTGCATGTCCTGAGAAAGTCAAGTGAATCAATACTGAAGATGGATTGAACCCTGCCGGCAATCTGATACATATTGAATCCCTCCGGCACAGTTATTCTCTCCAGGAGCACTTCTCCCCTGTACATCTTCATCAGCACTGTGTATTCATTGGTGTTCTTTGTAAGCAGATACCGTCCGCTCTTTATCTTTCTGTCAATATCAAGCATCTTGGCAAGCAGAATAAATATATCCTGCTGTTCTATTATATCTCTCCGTGCAAGACGCTCGGCAATGGATGACAGTGTCTCTCCCCCTCTCACCTCAAAGACAATCTCTTCTGTACCCCTGATGCTGCTCAGAACATTGGGGAGGGTTACTGTTATCAGTATCAGCAGTATGACAAAGATGGTGAAAGTGAATCTATTCCTTGATTTCATCCAAATAATACTCCATTATGAGGCATGCAGATACAGGATCAATCTTCATTTTATAATCCTTTTTGCCCATATTATCCTTTATTAATCTTTCAGCTTTCTTTGATGTAAGACGCTCATTGATATATATCTTCCTCAAATCCTTTATGCTGTCAACAGTACTGACATATTTTTTTATCCATCTGGACATGTCCGTCTCCTCTCTCCGTCCTGAGAGGGGCTCACCGATTATCACCTCTTCAATGGAATGTTCTTCAATGAGTGCTCTGAGTTCATCATCAAGGGACTTGTTCTTCACTCTCTTGTAAGGTATGGGTATATCCATCAGACAGAGGCATATACCTGTGTATTTTGTGCCGATATCAATTGCCAGACGGTTCATAATCCTCAATCATACTGTGAATTTTTCTCCCCACGGACATATGGGAGAATGCCCCGGCTTCAGCCCTTGTCTCGGTTACAGTATCCTCATAATATGCATTATCACTGTTTATACGCCTTAATTCCTCTACGAACCCCTCTGTATCACCGGGTTCAATAATTGCGCCGCACACCTTCTCCATATTGACCAGCTCACCGGAATTTGAACTTATGACAAACACCCCTGATGCAGCTGCTTCAATAACACTTCTGCCCTGCTGTTCCTTCCAGTGTGATGATGCTATTGAGGGGTTCAGAAGCACATCAATACTGCTGTAGAATGAAGGCATATCATTATGCGGGACAAGTCCCATATACTGATGCTCTATATTGTTCTTTATGCAGAATTGAGTGAGATGATTTTTCAAATTGCCTGCACCGGCAAATTTGAATTTGAATTCAAAATCGAGATGCTGCAGAATATCCTCAATTATAAGAACACCCTTGTCCTCTGACAGTCTCCCGGCAAAACCTATTGTCAATTCCGTGTCTCTCGGTGCGTGTTTCCTGAAGAAATCATTGCTTATTGAGAGCGGAATAACAGGGATTTCCCTATTGAAAATACTTCGGGCAGTATCGGATGACTGTCTGCCCACTGCAGTAATTATATCAGCCCTGTCATTAACAAATGAATACATTGCATCCCTGTAAAAACCGTGTTTTTCAATATTCTGAGCTGTTCTGATAATCTTCAGCCTTGCCTGTGAGTATCTGTTCAGTATGAACCTTGTCTGCGGATATACAGGTTCCTCATCAATCCACAGCACATCAATGTCTTGCCTTTCGGGAAGAAACGGGATATAACTGTTGGGCAGAAAAGGGATTTTCATCAGTGAAAACCCCGCGTCGTCACTGTATGATTCGCCGAATGCTCCTGTCCATTGTTTCGGATAGAGTATCTCAGTGTCAGCTGCCTCTGTCAGATAATCAAAACTGTTTCTGTTGAACTCAACAGCATACATATGACCGACAATAAGCATATTGGTGAATTTCATCTCAGTACCTCCAGGTCTCCCTCATATATTTCAATTTCCTCTTCACCTGTATCAAGTATCAGCAGACCGGCGGAATCAAAACCCTTTACCCTGCCCCTGTACTTACTGTCTGTGGTTTTTACATTTATCTCTTTGCCTATAAAGGGGGTATTATTGAGATAATCAATTATCAGAGACGGGTTGTCCTTCAGTTGAAGATAATGATTGACAATAGAAGCAGCACACTGACAGGGATCACTGTGTAAATCTGTCCGGGCAAGGACTGATGTTGCAGTATTTCTGATATGAGAGGGGAAATGATTAATATTCAGATTAATGCCTATTCCCGTAATTACCTTGTCACCTGCAATTTCACTGAGTATTCCCCCAATCTTCAATTGACCGGCAAGAATATCATTGGGCCATCTGTAGCAGAGGTTTTCAATGGATATGCTCTTTAGATAATGTTCCAATGCAGCTGCTCCTGCTACAGAGAGAAGTGTGAGGGGAAACCGGCATTGGGATGCCCTCAGGGCAATGGATAAATACAGTCCGCCTTCAGGCGAATACCATTCCCTTTTGAACCTGCCCCTGCCTGCTGTCTGCTGCTGGGCGATTATCAGCATATATTCATTCTTCTCAATATCAATGAGGGATGCTTTTTTATTGGTTGAATCAACTCTCTCGTATAATGCGCATTTAACGGGTTTTCTCTCAAGGAGAGAATATATTCTACTGAGATTCAGCATGTTCTATATCCATTGATATATCAAGGGATCTGTATGAATGTGTGAGTTTGCCCATTGAAATATAGTCAATACCGTCAATAAGATACTTCTTGATATTCTCTTCAGTAATATTCCCCGACACCTCTATTTCGCAGGCGCCTCCTATTCTCTTTACAGCTTTCTTGATCTGCGCCGGTTTCATATTGTCAAGCATTATCCTGTCTGTAGGGTAATTCAGGACATTGTCCAGGAATCTCACATTATCAACCTCAACAACAATCTTCTTTTGGGGATACTTATTCTTCATCCTGTCTATTATTTCAAGATTGTGCTTCAAGGCAGTAAGATGATTGTCCTTTATCATTATCTCATCAGCCAGATTCATCCTGTGATTGACCCCGCCGCCGCAGAGAACCGCGTATTTTTCAATATATCTGAGTCCCGGTGTTGTCTTTCTTGTATCAAGTATCTTGATATTCTTTGATTCTGCTGTCTTTACAAATATATTGGTCTGCGTTGCAATACCGCTCATGCGCTGAATGAAATTAAGAATAATCCTCTCCGAGGAAAGAATACCCCGCAGTTTTCCCTTGATCACCGCCAGTTCATCCCCGCTCTTTATACTGCTCCCGTCCTCTGTTTTGTATGACACAACAGCAGGCCCGAATGTCTGAAGTACAAGTTCTGTTATCTGCACACCCGATAGAATGCCGTCTTGTTTTGCCTTGATTATACCTATGCCCATCATATCATCAGCAACACACATCTGTGTTGTTATATCAGACAATGCCTTGTCCTCCTTGACTGCCTCCATGACAATATTTTCAATCACTCCCCTGCCGACATATTTATAAATATTCAATTCTTGCCCCCTTACTGTCTATAATGCAGTAACTGCGTGTTTTTGCAAAATCCCCTGTCACAATGAGATTTTTATCATCTGAAATATACGGTTTATGTATATGCCCCATTACAAGTATCTCATCATTGTCTTCCTTTCTTGAGGCAGCATTCTCTATCATTTTCTCCTTGGGTGTGGATGAAGCATACCCTTTTGTGATAAAGTGCCCCAGCCTGTATGCAATACCGGGATGAAGCATTGAGAAGAGTCTGACATTAACAGGATGTGTCAGAATAGCATGGACCAGCCGGTTCTTCGCTCTATTCATGAACATCTCATGACCATGAATGAATTTGTAATGCGCATTCCCTATCTTTTCTCTCAGCGGGCCTCTGATAACCTCTATATTGAAATGCTTAAAATAATCATCCTTCCACGGGTCGTGATTACCCTGTATCATTATCACTTTTGTATGATTGTTGATATCAGATAATTTCTTTATAAAGAGCGCCGCTTCCTTGGGTATGAATCTCCTGTACGGGAAATAGAAATCAAAAGTATCACCCAGCAGTATGATCTTGTCAAATGAAGAATGCCGGCTCTTTATAAAATCAATAACAGTGTAATCAGGATTGAATATGGAGAAATGGATATCAGCTATAACAAGTATATTCATTGTTCTTTATACATCCATTCTATTGTTCTGAATATGTCCCTCTGAGGCCGCCATCCTGTTGAACGGTTGAGTTTGTCATAGGTGCCGTAAATTATTCTGGTCTCCCCGCTCCTTATCCTTGAACTGTCCCTGACAATCTCCAGATTCTTGCCCGAGAGATCAATGAGATGTTCCAGCATTGTTCTGAGTTCCACGGGTTTTCCTGAAGCAACATTGTAAATCCCCGTGAGATTCTCGTCTATGAGGGATTTATATGCATCAGCAACATCCCTGACATCCAGGAAATCCCTCTGTATGGAGAGGTCACCTGTCATTATCCTGCCGTTTTCGGGTGATTTTCTCACCTGATCAAGCATTGACGGCAGAAAGAATTTACTGTCCTGTCCGACCCCTGTGTGATTGAATGAATGGGTTATAAGGATTCTGAGATTATAATGCATCTCATACTGCCTTGCAGCATCCTCAATAATTGATTTGGAGGATGAATACGGATTGAGCGGATTACGCGGATGCTCCTCATCAACAGGCAGATACTGCGGTAGGCCTATTACGTCAGCAGATGAGGGTATGAAAACAAGTATGTCCGGGTTTATCCTTCTCACACTCTCAAGCACATTGAGTGTGCCCATGACATTTGTCCTGTAAGTCATTACAGGTTTTTCATAAGACAGACCGCCTGATGACTGGGCTGCAAGATGACATATTATATCGGGCTGTATATGCTCAAGCATGTCATAGACCTTGCCCGAATCAGTGATATCCAGGAACAATGATTCAATATCATTGTTATTCTCCATAAAATGCGTACCGAACAATTCATTGCTGTCCCTTTTCAGGGCATCAGCAAGATACCCGGCGACAAATCCCTCTGCACCTGTTATCAAAATCCTCTTCATACACCCCTCTTCAGTCTGTCACTGAGAAAACCGGGCAGTCCGGCATCTCTTATCTTCTTTGCGGTTTTATCAATATCATACTCTTTTTTAATATACATTACCTCCATCTTTTCCGTATCAAAGACAGCACAGCATGCCCGGGGGTCGCCGTTTCTCGGCTGGCCTACAGACCCTGCATTGATTATGTATCTCTTGTCCCTGTCTAAATCAACACTGTCCTGAAGAGTCATCTCAACCTCATTGTTCATGGAGAACACAGCAGGTATATGGGTATGGCCTATGAATATCACCCTGTCATCAACTGCCTTGAATTCTTTATAAGCAGCATAAATTGAAGTGATGTATATCCATGACCGTGGATCTGAAGGGGATGCATGTACAGCAAGGAAATCATCAAAATGCCTGCCAAGATGCATGCTTCTCAATTTGGAGAGATTCTCTCTGCTGATATGTTCTCGGGTCCACTGTATTGCCTCTCTTGCATATGAATTAAAACGTTCGGAAGATGTTGAACCGGTAACAGCACTGTCATGATTGCCCAGGAAAGTATGCTCCGTTCTTTCAAATATCATCTCAATACACTCATTGGGTGACGGCCCGTAGCCTACTATATCACCCAGACAGACCAGCTGTGAGTCACTGTGATGACTATCTTTCTCATCCAGAACAGACTCCAGTGCCTCAAGATTTGAATGTATGTCCGATACTATGAAATACTTCATTCACTTATCTTTTCAATAAACTGCTTCTTGTTATTCACTATATAGTCCAGAATACCATTGACAAATCCCCCCGAATCTTCAGTGGAGTATGCCTTTGCAATCTCAATTGCCTCGTCAATTGCAACAACATCAGGCACATTGTCCTGAAGGAGTATCTCAGTAATAGCCATTCTCAGAATATTCCTGTCAATGACCGCCATTCTTGATATTGTCCAGTTCTCTGTGCATTCCTCAATAATACTGTTCAATGTCTCCATATTGGCAATGACCTTTGTAATGAGATTGTATGCATAATCCTTTACTGTCTTGTCATCAGCAAGGTCCTCTTTCTCAGCTGTATCCTCAAGTATCTGCTGCTGGTCCCCTCCGACAAGCTCATACATATAAAGGACCTTCAATGCCAGTGTGCGGGATTCTCTTCTCTTGCCCATTAATTATCCATTTTCGTGAAGAGGTCCATCATTTCCAATACTGTTTCAGCAGCAGAGTAACCCTTATTGCCTGATTTTGTCCCTGCTCTCTCAATTGCCTGGTCTGTACTGTCAGCTGTTATGATACCGAAACCGACCGGTATATCTGTTTCCAGAGAGACCTTTGCTATTCCCTTTGACACCTCGGATGAGACATATTCAAAATGAGGGGTCTCTCCCCTTATCACAGCTCCCAGGCAGATAATTCCGTCCAATTTACCTGCTGAAGCGAGTTTGCCTGCTGTCTGGGGTATCTCAAATGCCCCCGGCACATAATACACGGATATGTCATCCTCTTTGATATTATGCCTGACAAGACAATCAACAGCACCATCCAGGAGATTCCTGGAGATAAAATTATTGAACCGTGAAATAATAATACCTATTTTCTTACCCTTTCCGTCAAGATTTCCTTCTATAACCCTATATTTCATTTAAACCTCCTATAGATTTCTCAGTATATGACCCATCTTATCCCTCTTGGTCTTGAGATAATTCTCATTGACCGGATTTGCGGGTATTTCAATCGGGATCCTCTCTTTCACCTCTATGCCGTATCCTTCAAGACCGATTATCTTCTTCGGATTGTTTGTGAGCAGTCTTATTGTGCTTAATCCGATATCTTTGAGTATCTGCGCTCCAATGCCGTAATCCCTCAGATCCGCCTGAAAACCCAGTTGCTCATTGGCTTCAACAGTATCATAGCCCTTGTCCTGCAGATGATAGGCTTTGATTTTATTGACAAGACCTATGCCCCTGCCCTCCTGTCTCAGATAGAGCATAACGCCTGTGCCCTCCTCCTCAATCATCATGAGGGATTTTTCCAGCTGTTTGCCGCAGTCGCACTTGAGGGAGTGGAATATATCTCCGGTAAAACACTCGGAATGAACCCTTACCAGAACATATTCAGCTTCCTCTACATTACCCTTGATAAGGGCGACATGATGATAAGTGTCAACATCATTGGTAAAGACAATGATCTTGTAATCTCCGAACTCAGTAGGCAAATTGGCTTCAACCTCCCTGTGTACAAGGGAATCTTTTGAGCATCTGTATTCAATCAAATCCTTTATTGTAATAATCCTGAGCCCGTGTTTTGCCGCTATTTTCTTCAATGAAGGGACGCGTGCCATGGAGCCGTCATCATCCATTATCTCGCAAAGCACACCTGCAGGTTTGAGACCTGCCGCCTTCGCCAGATCAACAACTGCCTCTGTATGTCCCGCCCTTTTGAGCACACCGCCCTTCTGTGCTATGAGGGGGAATATATGACCGGGCCTGGCAAGGTCTGCCGGTTTTGACTGCTCATCAATAAGAACCTCTATTGTCTTTGCCCTGTCAAAAGCGGATATGCCTGTCTCAATGTCGCTGGATGCATCCACTGAAACAGTGAATTTTGTTCCGTGCAGAGCAGTGTTCTCCTTGACCATGGGCTCAATGTCAAGCCTTTCCAGCTGGTCTTCTGTCATGGCAACACAGATAAGACCCCTGCCTTCCTTTGCCATGAAATTGATTGCTTCGGGTGTAACCTTCTCTGCAGCCATGATGAAGTCACCCTCATTCTCCCTGTCCTCATCATCAACAACTATTACTATCTTGCCGTCTTTTATATCTTGAACTGCATCCTTTATACTGTCCATTATCTGACTCCTTTTATATACTGATAAACAGATTTTGAAATATGATTGATCTCCACATTAACATAATCATTAATCTTGAGATTGTCAATATTGGTTGCAGAGATTGTCTCGGGAATAATCTCCACTGTGAAATTATTGCCGAACACCTCTTTGATTGTCAGACTCACACCATTGACTGCAATAGAGTCATTCTCAACAAGATACTTGCCGTAACCGGATGAAAGAACAATTTCAATCTTCACAGAACCCTGTGAATGCATGAACTTCCTCACCTTTGCCATCTCATCCACATGCCCGTTCACAATATGTCCGCCCAGGCGGGTGGATGGCAGAACAGCCTTCTCCAGATTAACAATATCACCGGGTCTGTAGAACCGGATTATACTCTTTTCAACTGTTGATTTGACTGCAGTAAAGGAAACTGCAGCATCCTGTATATGCTCTGCAGTAAGGCATAATCCGTCTATTGCAACAGAATCGCCTTTCTTGATATCACTGATGAAATCCTCTGACATCGCAATGCTTATCAGGGTATTGGAATTTCTGTAATCAATTGATCTGATTCTTCCTGTCTCTTCCACTAATCCGGTAAACATCTGTACCTCATCATCACATCACCGTCAACAAGACTGTGTTCTATAAGCTCCAGTTCCTGCATACTGTCTGTTTCAATTGCACGCACACCCGAGCCCAGTATAAGGGGGGCTGTGAATACTGTCAGTTCATCGTATGACCTGTTCTCAATAGCTGAAGAAAACACTCCTGCTCCGCCTTCAACAAGTATTGATATAATATTCCTTTCAGGCATCATTGTTCTTAATTTATCCCATGAATCAGCCTTGTTGTCAACAAATATATATTCTGTGTTTTCCCTTTCCTCAATTTCATCCCTGTACCGGGATGAAACAATGATAAACTTCCTTCTTGACCTGTCATTTATAATATCTGTACTGTAGTCAAGTTCATTGGGGAAATCCGCGATAATCACAGCAGGTTTGTAATCCTTGTCAATAAGACGGGCATCAAGTATCGGATTATCAATATTGACAGTGCCGGAGCCGATCAAAATACCGTCAACCCCCCCCCTTATCCTATGCACCTCTCTTCTGGACTGCCTGCATGTAAGATAGACCTTCTTCTCTCTGGATGGGGCTATATACCCGTCCACTGACTGGGCTATCTTCATTACGACAAATGGTCTTCTGTTTTCTATGAAGAATTTATAGTATGGATTGAGCCTTCTTACCTTATCCTCAAGAACACCTGTGACAACATCATATCCCTTTTCACGGAGAAATTCCACTGACCTGCCGTTGACCCTGGGATTGGGGTCAATCATTCCTATGATGATTCTCCTGAAATCAATTGTCTTTATTGTATCTATGCACGGCGGTGTCCTGCCGTGAAAATTACACGGCTCCAGTGTAATATAGAGGTCACTGCCCTCTGCATTACTGCCCGCATTTTTGATGGCTTCAATCTCCGCATGGGGCTTGCCTGCACCTTTGTGATATCCCTCGGCAATGATCCTGCTGTCCTTGACAATAACAGCACCGACAAGAGGATTGGGGCTTGTTTTGCCCTTTGCCTTCAGTGCCAGTTCCACTGCACGGTTCATGTAAAGTTCTTTGTCTGTCATATTCTTACTCATAATATTTATAAAATATAATAGTAATGAAAATAATGATATATGTCAATAAACTCTTTTTAAGTAAATGATTTGATTAAATAAACATGGGTGTATAGAAAAAAGGGCGGTCAAAACCGCCCTGATAATATATAGAAATTAATCCGGTCAGCTTCTCATCTTGTCCCTTTCAATATTAAGGTCCTCAAGTATTGCCTCAAGGTCATCTTCATGCTCAACTTCGTCTCTCATTATCTCAAGAGCAATATTGTATGTAATCTGGTCCTTGCCTTCCGTGTAATCTACAAGTTCCTTATAAACATCAATTGCACACTGTTCACCCTTGATATTCTGTTTCAGTATCTCTTCAATATACGGATCCTTGGGAACCTCATAACCGCAATTGGTAATCTCATACCACTGCTTGGGTTCCAGAACAGGTGTGCCGCCCAGCTGGTCAATCCTGTCTGCTATCATCTCTGCATGACGCAGTTCATCCTGAGAATGCTCCAGGAGTTCTGCCTCAGCATCTCCCCTCAAAGGGCCATTGACTATTTTGGCGCCGATCCAGTATTGATAATACGCAAGCCATTCATCTGCAAGCGCCTTATTGAGTTTCTCAATGAGCTTGTCCACATCAAGACCGGTGATTTCTCTTCCTCTTTTTCCCATTCTGCCTCCTTAGTGAGATTAATATATTTGATTCATTCAGATTATAATTCATATTATCAAAATGTCAAACTCTTCTAAAAAGGGACGGTGGTTCAAAAAGTTCAAAAAAGGGAGCGATCTCTCGTAAGTGAATTAATATGTATATTTAGATGGACTTAGATGATTTTATATCATAAATCGCCTAAATAGAGCAATAACCGGATTTAGATGAAATTTGAACTTTTTGAACCACCGTCCCTTTTTGAGAGGATTGGTCTTGAATAATTCATCCTTTATATTATACTTGACCTATGCGGATTTTTTTTGATATGTATGCGGGGTTTATAAGGAAATACATCAATAAACCCAGGGACATCTCCCGGATGCACAGTGAATTGAGGCAGGGATATGATGACTTCAGGAAGCAGAAGAATACTGTCCGTTTCTCACTGGACAATATGAATTACATAATGGAGAAGCACAAGACCCCTGTATTCAAACCGGGTGATGACCTTATAGCTTATATCAGCGGCAATATTGAGAAGCAGCATGAAATGGATATTATCACAGTCGCAGAATCAGTTATAGCAATAACCCAGTCAAGGGCATACCGCCTTGATGAGATAAGGGTCTCAAAGTGGGCAATGCTTCTCTACCCATGGGTGTCCAATGTAACATACGGCACTGGTCTGGGCATGCCCGAGACAATGCAATGCGCTATTGATGAAGCAGGACTCAGGATAATTCTCAAGGCAACACTTAAAGGTGCACTGGACAGGATAAGAGGAAGACACGGCGGATTTTACTCTATTGCCGGTCCGGGTGTCAAATCCATTGATTTCAAAAAGGAGCATCCTGTTCAGTTCAAGGGTTCACATAATTATATTGTGATGTCACCCGCTTCACCCATAAGTTTCTGCAGAGAGGTATATGAAAAGACAGGCATGAGATGCGCTGTTGTTGATGCAAATAATGTGTCTGTGGATATTATGGCAGTCTATCCTCTGAATGCAAAACTGAAGAATTTTATATATCACTGCATGAGGGGCAATCCTGCCGGTCAGGAGGATGAAAGAACACCGATTATTATTTTGAGGTTCGGGGGCAATGAGAAATAATAGATTTCTGGGTTCCATAGTCAAGACATCATCACTCATAGGCATTTCAAGGATCTCGGGGTTCCTCAGGGAACTTGTATTCTCCTACTTTATAG
>JAWOBN010000056.1:0-27076 GCA_046484245.1 bacterium
TTTAGATTCTACATTGCAATCACAAGAGAGGGTAAAGGTATATGTAAATTCAGCAACAGGTAAGGATTTGGATAAAGTAAAACTATATTTATTTAATAAAGGTGAAAAGCATGTTTTTGATAATGCACATTTGTTAAAGAAAATAATATATGGCGGACTACCAAATGAATCCGAATTCCCAACTTATATTAACGAAGATGGAAATGCCAATAAGGGTTCATACGATAGAACAGGCATTGCACCACAATCCACAGCTCTTTGCGGATTAGATACGATATATTTTATTGGATTTAATACAAAGAAAAAATTGATAGGACAAGAGAGTGCTTTATTAAACAAGCATGCAAAATACAAAGATGGATTAAAGGAATTAGTAACTAAAGCGCATGGTATAAATAATGATAGTTTTATTAGTGAAAATAGAAAAGTCACTCTTGATAACTTTGCTCCTTATATTAGTGATATAGCAATAGAGCAAAACTTTGAGCAAAAATATGGAGCAGGATATTATACAACAGAAACAAGTGTAGGAGATGTAGTAATAGAAATGGATGATGGCGTTGATCCTGAGGGTGTATTTAAGATTGAGATAAATTTCAGTGAGGAAATGGATATTACGAAAAAGCCTGATGTATATGTAAGTAATGGAACAGAGAATTGTAAAGAATCAAATGGATTATGGAAAAATAATAGACAATATGAATCCACATTTTCATCAATAGATATTGGAGGAGAGGAATTCATTCTTGAGGTAAGCAATGCTTATGATATGGGTAATAATCCAATAGATATAGATCCGAGAACAATAGCATATAGAAATGAGAGGGGATCTTGGAATGAGCATGAAACAGGAACAGATAATAATTTTGTATTTAAGATAAAGGGATATCCCCCGATTATTCAGGGGATTGTAGTAAGGGTAGATGACCATGTATATTATACAGATGAGTGGCATTATTAAGCTCTATTCTCATATCAATTATGAACACATTTATTTTGAAAATCAAGGATTCTCTTGACAAGTATAAAGGGTATTATATAATATCAATCTATGAAAAATTACTACAAGATACTCGGTGTTTCCGAGGATGCCACAAAGGCGCAGATAAAGAAATCCTACATACTCCTTGCAAAGAAGTATCATCCCGACAAGCTTACTGAAGAGGAGAAGGACAATGATGTTTTTGCCGATATTTCCGAGGCATATGCAGTGCTTTCCAATGAAGACAAGAGGGCTGAATATGATAAAAAGCTGAAGGAATTCAAGCAGGGCGTTAATGTAGAGGAGAAGAAGAGAGAGGAAAAATATCAGAAATTATTCCGCAAGATCAAAAGAAGGATAAAGGAAGAGAGATATTCCCAGGCACTTGAATACCTTGAGAAGATAATAGATTATTATGAGTATGCGGGCAAGCAGCCGACACCTGAGATTAAATCCTTTTACGGGCTTTCACTTGTAATGACAGGCAGTGATAAGAATAAGGGAATGAATCTACTTGATCAGGCTGTAACAGAGACAATGTTCAATGATGCTGATATACTCATCAATATGGCACAGGGATATTATGAGAAGAATGAAAAGAGCAAAGCGAGGGATATGCTGAAGAAATCCCTCAAGATAAGCCCCAAGAACAGGAGGGCTGCCAGGGTGAAGATGAAGTATGATCCCAGAAAGAAGAGCCTGCTTGACATTATACTAAGGAGAGGGTAATGGATATTGATAAATTACTGAGGGAATCCGCGCAGAAGATTGACGGATGTGAAGCAGTATCACTTGTCGGAACAGACGGTATTGCACTGGCGACCCATACAAGGGACAGTGACGCTGACCTTACACTGGCAGATGCGCAGCTCGCCACACTTTCAACAACAGCTGAGAATATTTCAAAGGATATTGGTGCAGGGGAGATATACGAGATAATACTCGTTACTGAGAAGATGATAATCGTAGTAGGTTTCATAGGAGAGGATTTCTATATCTACTATGCATTGTCAGGTGAAAAGAAGAATGCCGGTCTTGCCAGATACGAGATCAAGCGGCTTGCATCCGAGCTGAGGGGATTTCTTTATTAGAGAAGGATGATTAATCCTTTTACATATTTCTTTTTGTCTTTTGTATCAGGTATTTTATGCAGTAATTTCCGCAATGCTGCACTGTTTTTGGTTTTTCTCCTCTTTGCCTGTCTTTTCACTCGCAGGAGAGTGTTTTCCGCTTCACTTGTCATTGTATTTTCAGCAGGCATAATCCTCGGCTCAATATCAAACAAACCGCAGCTGAATGAGGGTTATTATTCAATGAGCCCTGTTGTGAGAAAGAGTTTCAGCTATGGTTATATTGCCCGGTACAATAAGATGAATCTTTACCTTAATTCCGACAAGACATTCTTTGAGGGGGACCGTATAGATGGTGTATTCTCAGTAAAGCCCATTGTCTCACCGGATGGATTCAATGAGTATCTCATAAGCCACAATATTCTGTATAATGCCCGTATTGTTCAACTGAGAGGTGTCAGTCCGGGCAGCGGCATTGAGAGAATCAGAATGAATCTGGTGAATAAAAACAGGTCTCTCTACAGGACTGAAACAGCGGGATTTGTCAATTCCATACTATTGGGTTACAAGAGGGATCTGGACAGGATGCTCAAGGAGTCATTCAGGCACAGCGGTGTGCTGCATTTCCTAGCAATAAGCGGTCTTCATACAGGCATTATCTACTCACTTGTACTGCTATTCCTGTTCCCCATACCAGTGAGCAGATACATAAAGATCATTGCAGGATGTCTTATTATGGTATTCTACGCTTTTCTCACATACGGCAATCCGCCTGTTATAAGGGCAGTGATGTTTATTGTATTTGCAAATACAGGATTTATGATAAAGAGGCGGTTTGACAAATACGCTGTATTCTTCATTGCTGCAATGATTCTGCTTTTTATCAATCCGAATTATATAGGTGATGCGGGTTTTCAATTATCATTCATTGCAGTATATGCCATATTGAAGTATATTGATGCAGGGTGGATACAGAGAGGGCCTGCAGGCATATTCATACTATCAGCTGTTATACTGATATTCACATTTCCTGTTGTATCCCATCATTTCGGGTATTTCTCACTGCTCTCCCCTCTTGTCACCCTCATCCTCATTATTCCCTTCACTCTGACTGTTGTACTGGGTGCTGTTTCAATGATACCGCTCTTCTCATTCCTCCATCATGCAGTTGAAGGCCTGTACTCCATTATGGCTGATATTGTCAATCTGTCATCCAATATTCCCCTCTTCTTCAGGATTGAAACAAGCGGTGTATTCGCACTGCTCACAGTACTGTATCTGGGTATAATATTTGAGAGACAGTACAGGACAGGTTTATTGGCAGCAGTATTTACCCTGTTTTATGCTGCAGTTATTACTTTTTGAATCCGATATTGGGTCTGTCCTTGTCTGATATCTTTATTTCCCCGTGTTCATTCTCATACTGCTTTATGGTATTCTCCAGTGATTTCATAAACCGTTTTGCATGCGACGGGGTCATGATAATGCGCGAATGAACATTCGCCTCCTTGAGTCCGGGTAGTATCTTTGCAAAATCTATTATGAATTCAGAGTGTGAATGAGCAGTCAGCACAATATTGGCATATTTGCCTTCAGCAGTTTCCTTGTTTATCTCAATTTTCAGATTGTTCTTTTCCATTGTTACTCCTTAACATTGACTGTTGTTTGATTATATATATAATACACTTATGAAATATAAAATTGCCTTATTCATATTAATTATAATTATTTTACTGCCTTTCTCAAGCAGAAAAATAAATTATGACGGGCATCTCTTCAATAAGGGTGCTGAAATGATTGCCGGGGCAGAAGGAAACATCATGGACAGGGAAATGAGTTTTCTCGGCAGAACGGTTACTGTGCGTCAGGGCACGCATTCAATGTTTGCATCATATTACTATTTAATTTTAAGGCATTTTCTTAAAAGCGACAGGAATGTTCATATATTCAATTATCTCCTATTTGCATCACTGGTATTCCCTCTTGGTTTCTTATTTGCAAGATTCGGAAGATATGCTCTGTCAATGACAGTGCTGGCAATGACATCCCCCCTTATTATACTCAATGCAAATAATTTCATGATTGATATGCCCGGATTTGTATTGTTCATATGGGCGCTTTTTATGTATCTGAGATACAGGAACAGTTATCTGCAGTATATATCAATTCTTCTCGGTATTGCAGGTTTTATGCTGTCGTATTTCTACGGGTTTTTCCTCATTATAGTCTTGCTTGATTACCGGTCACGCAGGAGAGAGAGGGCAGACGGGTATTTTGCTCTTGTCTCGGTAATCGCCTTTTCTGCAGCCATACTTTCCCTCAGGTTTCTCAATGCAGGCCCCTCGCTATTCCAGGCACTCAGATGGACAGGCAGTGAGACACTGTTCAATTTCCATAAACTGCCCCATAAATCCATTGCTTTTCTTATTATTACAGGTATAACCGGTCTGCCGCTGCTTATAAAGAAAGATACATATAAAAGTCCGCTCTTCTATCTGTGTGTCCTGCTCTCATTACTGCTTATTACACTGATAAACGATTATCCGCCTGCATCACTGATTATCTATATCATTTTTGCGTCAGGAGGTCTCTATACATTGCTTTCATTACTCCAGACAGAATTACATGACAGGGCAGTATTACTCTGGTTTGCCGTGTATTCGCTTATTGTCATTATATTTTTCCCCATGGTGGTTTCCCGCTTCATGGCAATTGCAGTCATATTCATGCTGATTATCATATCGCGGTCATTGAACCGCAGGATTATAATGACATGCATAATTGTCAATATTGCATTCTCACTCCTATTCCTCTATTCTGATACAGTCCAGACCAATCAGTACTATCAACTCAAAATAGAGGATAATGCGGATGTGTTCTTCACAGGAGAATGGGCATTCAGGAATAATATAGAGAGACAAGGCGGCACAATGCTCCTTATTGAAGACAGTATTCTGCCTGATTCATCTATTCTCTACATTCCCTACGGGTGTTCGTCACAGCCTCTGAGTGAATTGCTTGTACCTCATTTGAAGCATGTAAGGACTGATTCCTTCATGCCATTTCACCTTCAGGTATATTCACCCGGTTACAGGGTAGGGTATTACACCAATGAGCCGGGGGTATTGCCCCTGGGGTTCTCCAATGAGTATTCAGTGAAATGGTCAAAGTATCTCTATTCCCGTGACCTGAACAGGCATTATTCTGCATTTGACAGACAGCCCGTTATATGGACATATCATCCTGTTGTGCCTGTTGAATTACCATTTGAGAAGACATTCGGCAGTATGAACAACCCGCAAGTCCGTATTGAATACTTCCCCGGAAGAGAGGTTCTCAAATCAGACGGTGTCAGCATTACTGTAATGAATGGAGATGAGGTGCTGGTGAGTGACACTCTGAAACCCGTGGACAGCTATTTCACTGTTGATTTTCAGGGGAGATATGATAATATCCATGTGATTATTGACACACTGGAATCATTCAATTATGACTGGATAGGTATTTATGTTGAATAATATACATCTCATTGTGGGGGCACGCCCCAATTTTGTCAAATGCGCTGTACTGTATGCAAAACTCAAGGAGTCCGGTTTCAAGGTCAAACTCATTCATACAGGCCAGCATTATTCAAAGAATATGTCCGATATATTCTTCAATGATCTGGATATTCCCCGTGAGGACATCAATCTCAATGTCGGCTCATCAACACATGCAGAGCAGACAGGCAGGATAATGATAGAGTATGAGAAGATACTCTTTGATGACAGACCGGATCTTATAATGGTCTTCGGGGATGTCAATTCCACTATTGCAACAGTGCTTGCAGGAGCAAAGCTCCATGTGAAAACAGCGCATATTGAAGCAGGCCTGAGAAGCAATGACAGGACAATGCCTGAAGAGATTAACAGAATAGCTACAGATGTTATATGCGATTATCTCTTTGCGCCCAGTATTGACGGTGTTGAGAATCTGAGGGACCAGGGTATACCCGATGAGAGGATATTCCTCGTGGGCAATATAATGATTGATACATTAACAGCTCATATGGACAAGATAGCAGGTATCAATATAGAGGATACATATGATGTGAAGAAGGGGGAATATGTGTTCCTCACATTACACAGGCCGTCCAATGTTGATAATAAAGACCGGCTTAATGATATTGTCTGCTTCCTCAACAGTATTGCTGCCGGAAGACCCATTGTTTTCCCGGCACATCCCAGGACAGTGAAGAATCTGGAGAGATTCGGATTGAAGGAAGAACTTTCGGACAATATACGCATGATTGAGCCTATTTCATATCTGAGCAGTATTGCCATGATAAGGTCTGCAGGAGCGGTTATAACTGATTCAGGGGGCATACAGGAGGAGACGACATTTCTCGGAGTGCCCTGCTTTACACTGAGAAGGAATACGGAGAGACCTGTTACAGTAGAGGAGGGGACAAATATGCTGATAGAGCCCGAAAAGAAACATATTGATGCTATAATCAGCAGCAGGCCGAAACAGTGCAGTATAAAATACTGGGACGGTAATACTTCCGAGAGGATAATCAGTATAATCAAGGAATTGTAAAAAGGAATTATTCTCGGCAGAATGCTTATTATCACTTGAAAAACTCTCCTTTTTTGATAAAATCTAATAATATGAAAAATTACGAAAGCAATGCGGAGATAATCTGCTTGACAAACGGACAGATGGATACCAATTCGTATATCATCAGTTCACTGAGAACAGACAGGGCAATTGTCATTGACCCTGCTGACGGAAGACGCATTCATGATTATCTTGAATCCGAGAATCTGGAGCCGTACTACATAATAAATACACATGGTCATTATGACCATATATCCGGAAACAGATATCTCGTGGAGAAGTACGGTGTGCCTATATGCATATCGCCTCTTGACAGTGATTATCTCACTGATCCGGGTCTCAATATGTCGCTCTTCTTCTCCGGGGAATACATATCCCCCAAGGCGGATGTGTATCTTGAGGAGAATAAGACGATTCAGCTGGATGATATCCTGCTCAAGGTCATCAGTACACCGGGGCACACACCGGGGTCAATAAGCCTCGCACTGAATGACATTGTATTTACAGGAGACCTTATCTTTAAAAACGGTATTGGCAGGACGGACCTGCCGGGCGGTGATATTGAAGCATTGACAGATTCACTTAAGGATGTATTCATGAAAATAAAGTACGAGAATACGATTTTCCCGGGTCATGGTGAATCAGGGAAGAAAATTGAGTTTGACAGTGTGCTTCAGCAATTCTTTTATACATATTAAGGAGAGAGCATGAAATTAACCTTTTTCGGAGCAACGAGAAATGTGACAGGGTCAATGTTTCTTATTGAGCACAATGGACTCAATATACTTGTTGAATGCGGTCTCTATCAGGGGCATAGGCAGGAGAGCGAGGAGCTTAACCGGAAGTTTCCGTTTAACCCTTCTGACATAGACATGGTTTTCATATCCCATGCACATATAGACCACAGCGGCAATCTGCCCAATCTTGTCAAAAACGGATTCAAGGGCAAGATATACGCAACACCTGCAACCTGCGATCTGATGGATTTAATGCTCAAGGACAGTGGTCATATACATGAAATGGATATCAAGTATCTCAACAAGAAGCTGGTCAAAAGGGGTGAAGAACCCAAGGAACCGCTCTACACTGTTGAGGATGCAGAGAAGACAGGCAATTATTTCGCTTCAGTCAATTATTATGTGCCCATTGAGGTGGACAGTGAAATGAGCGTTACATTCATTGAAGCAGGCCATATACTCGGTTCATCCCAGATACTGTTTGAAATGGGTGATAAGACAATGCTCTTTACAGGTGATCTCGGCAGACAGCATCTGCCTATTATAAGGGATCCTGACAGAGTGGATGATATTGACATACTCATAACAGAGACAACATACGGCAACAGACTGCACAAGAAGATTGAGGACTCAATGGGTGAACTGGAGAAGATAATCAATACAACTGTTGAAAGAGGCGGGAAGATAATTATTCCGGCATTTTCAGTAGGCAGAACACAGGAGATACTCTATGATATCTTCCAGCTTGAAAACGACAACAAGATTCCCGATATACCCATTTATGTTGACAGTCCGCTCAGTTCAAGGGTGACCAAGGTGTTCAGGAATCATCCTGAATGTTATGACAGTGATACCATGGCAATATTCAATGAGAATAAGAATGTATTCAATTTCGGCAAACTCAAATTCATTACTGAAGTGGAGGAATCCAAGGCATTGAACAGTGTGGATGAGAGTCATATAATAATATCTGCAAGCGGTATGTGTGAAGCAGGAAGAATACTCCATCATCTCAAGAACAATATTACAAATCCCGACAATACTGTTATAATAACGGGATTTATGGCAGCCAATACACTGGGCAGAAGAATAATGGAGAAGCACAAACAGGTCAAGATATTCGGAGAGGAGTATGATCTCAATGCTGAGGTGTATGTAATGAATGAATATTCGGCACATGCAGATAAACTCGGTCTTCTGAAACATCTGAAGGAAGCTGACCCGGAGAGGACATTCCTGCTGCATGGTGAAGAGACACAGCAGTTCGCTTTCAAGGATACTGTTGAAAAAGACGGGTACAGTAATATAGAAGTGCCTGAAAGGGGTGATTCATTTGTTGTCTGAACGTATAAAGACGGAACTCAAACTGTTCAGGTCATTCCTGATAATGGACAGGAATTGCAGTGAGAATACATCGGACAGCTATTTGTCTGATACAGAGCAATTTGCCAGATATATTGCTGCAAAAGACCGGAATATACATAAGATATCAAGCAGTGACATAGACAATTATATGGCTGAAATGCGCAGGGAGAATATATCACCGTCATCATGTTCAAGGAAACTGTCTGCAATACGCAATTTCTATATATTCCTCATGACAGAGAATATTGTGGACATGAATCCTGCAGAGAAAGTGGATCTGCCGAAACTGAAGAGGAAGATACCTGAAATACTCACACAGGATGAGGTATTCAGAATACTTGATTCAATAGATGACTCAGACAAGTTTTTAATCAGGGACAGAGCGATAATGGAAACATTATATGCCTGCGGATTGAGGGTTACGGAATTATGCGGTCTTCAGATGGGCAGTATTGATATGAGGGAACGGTTTGTCCGTGTAAGGGGCAAGGGTATGAAAGAGAGGATAGTGCCTCTGGGCAGTTCTGCTGTATCGGCTATTGAAGAATATTTGAGTAAAGCAAGGGGGCTCTTCCCGGACAAGTCAAGTTCATACCTCTTTCTCAATAAGAATGGCAAGGGCTTTTCCAGAATGGGCATTCTGAATATTGTCAAGAAGTATGCTGCAGCTGCAGGAATAAAGAAGAAGGTATATCCGCATCTGTTCAGACACTCATTCGCATCCCATCTTCTGGAGGGGGGCGCTGATCTGAGGAGTGTCCAGGAGATGCTCGGGCATGCCAGTATCATGACAACAGAGATATACACACATGTGAACAGGGAATATTTATTAAATATTTACGAGAAATTTCATCCTCGCCATTAAGGGGGCAATATGTTTTTCAGAAAGAATTCTGATGATAAAAACAAGAAGAAGAATGAAGACAAGAAGAAGAATGAAGACAAGAAGAAAAAGATTGTCAAGAAGAAGAGAAGGAAGAAAGTCAGAATAAAGAAAGACAAGGATAAGGGCAGTAATTCAAAGAAGGATAAGCTGAAAGCATTAAGGGGTATTGTGGAAGATGCGGAAAAGGAAGAGAAACCAGCCACCAGCGACCAGCAACCAGTTACTAATGAAGAAGATGATATTGCAGGCGACCTGACGGATATGCTGGATATTATGGAAGATGAAACGTACAATGTACAAGGTACAACGTACAACGAAGAAGAACCAGCTACCAGCGACCAGACACCAGCTACCGATAATGAGTTACAAGATACAAGTTCCAAGATGCAAGAAACAGAGACACGAGACACGAGACGCGAGACTCGAGACGAGGAAGAAGTAGCAAGTAGCAAGGAACAAGTAGCAAGTGAGGGAAAGAACGAAGTAGCAAGTAGCAAGGAACAAGTAGCAAGTGAGGGAGAAGAGACAGAAAAAGAAACGGATGACGCAAAACGCATGACGCAAGACGAACAAGAACCACCAGCCACCAGCGACCAGAAACCAGAAACCAGTGATGAGGATGATCTTGCAGGCGACCTGACGGATATGCTGGATATTATGGAAGATGAAACGTACAATGTACAACGTACAACGTACAACGAAGAAGAACCAGCTACCAGCGACCAGACACCAGCTACCGATAATGAGTTACAAGATACAAGTTCCAAGTTACAAGAAACAGAGACACGAGACACGGGACGCGAGACTCGAGACGAGAAAGAAGTAACAAGGGATGAAGATAACGAAGTAACAAGTAGCAAGGAACAAGTAGCAAGTGAGGACGAGAAAGAAGTAGCAAGTGAAGAAGATACGGAAAACGGAAAACGGAAAACGGAAAACGAAGAGGAACCAGTCACCAGCGACCAGAAACCAGAAACCAGTGACGAGGAATACGGGAAAGAGAAGCTGGATGAAAAGGTATCCCGGAAAGAGGATGAACTCAATAAACTCCTTATGAATATAATGGAGAAGACACAGGAAGAGAGCAAGATCAAGTCAAAGATATCAGAGCATAACAGGGAGCTCTCAAAGATAACTGACAGTATTGAAAAGACGAAGGAGGAGCTGGATGAGATCAGGGAGGAGTATGACAAAATTAAGAATGATCTGGATTCAGCAAGGAAACAGAAATCCCAGAAGCTATCTGATATTGACAAGGATATAAGGGATAAGAGTAAAGAGATTGAGGCAATGAAAGGTGAAGAAGAGAAGTGCAGGAAGATCATTGAGGAACTGAAGACAGAAGAAGAGACAATGAGTGAAATCCTTCATGAACTGGAGTCAAAGAGCAAGGCAGCTGAAGAGGAGATGGAAGCATTGACCGGCAAGATTGATGAGAAGAGAGAATTGCTGGAAAAAGAAAAGGAGAATATACACGAGATAGAGGAAGAAAAAGGGAAACTGCTTGAAGAAGTCAATGAAATTGAATCAAAGAAGAAAAAACTTATCAAAGAGAATAAAGATATTGAAAAAACAGCAGAGAAACTGGATAAGGAGCTCAAGAAGAAGAATAATGACCTGGAGAATGTCAGATCAGCTATAGAGGATAAGAAGAAAACACTGGACAATCTTGAACAGGGCATGGGGCATGCACTCAATGAAGAGGTTGACCTTTCAGAGGAAATCAATGATTTGAAGAGGCAGATAAAGAGCAGCAGGAAAGAAAGCAAGGAACTTGAATCACAGGTCAGTAAACTGAAAGCGGAGATCAAAGAGAAGGAAAACAGGACTGAGGAATTGAACAAGCGCGTAGAGGAGCTTGCAAAGGAGGAGAAGGAGAAGAGCAAGGCAGTTGATGAGCTCCGTAAAGAGGAGAAGAAAGGCAAAGAAAAGATTGCTGATATAAGAAAGGATATTGAATTAAAAGAAAAGGAACTTACAGACCTGCAGTCACAGATTGCAGACAATAAGAAAGAGCTTGATTCAATGAATGAAAGTATTACCGGTATGAAGGAGGAAAAGACTTCTCTTGCCCGGAGTATTGATGAGAAGAAGGAAGAAATGAATGATATCAGTGATAAGTTCGGGAAAATCAAGAATGAATATCAGGAGAAAACAGCTGAGATTGAAGAATTTGAAGAGAAGAGGAAGAATCTCACAAATGAGATGGAGCAATTGCAGGAAGAGAAGGACTCAATTATAAAGGAACTGGATGATCTCAGGGAAGAGAGAGAGGATATAGGAAAAAGACTGAAGGAAGACCAGGATGAACTGGACAGTCTGAAAGCCAATGCAGAAATGATACTTGAGCATTTTAATGGCAAGGAGCAGGAGAGGAAAGAGCTTGTAAAGGAAATAGAGAGAAAGAAGAAGGAACTGGAGAAAATCAATGAGGAGACAGTTGATTATGCAGTAAAGAAAGAAACTGAGGAAAAGGAACTCCTTGAAAGGGTTGAAGAAGCGGAGAACAAACTGGAAGAAAAAGAGACTGAATTGAAGATAACAGAAGAAGAGATAGCGGAATCCCAGGAAAAACTGGACAGTATTTACAAACAGATTGAAGAATTGGAGAAGAGGAAGAATAATCTGGATGAAGAAATCCAAAACCGTATGCAGCGTGTTTCTCAGGAAGTTGAGCAGATGGAAGAGGAGGAGAGGAAATTTGAAGAGCTGAGAGATAAGCTGAAAGCAGAGATTGACAATCTCAAAGAGGAGAAAAAGGAGTTGCAACAGTGGTTTGAAGACAAGGAGAAGGATGCTGTTGATACAGGTAACAGAATTGAAGAGAAGAAATCAGAGTTGGATGCAATTGAAAAAGAACTGGCTATGAAGCAGAATGAGCTGGAAACAGTTTCGCAATCTCAGAATGAGATATCCGGTGAGGTCAACAAACTTAAAGAATTGAGAGTGAATCTTGATAATGAAATTGAGGATAAGAAGTCATTGCTTGGTGATTATCAGGAGAAGATAAAGAAAATAGAAACGGATTTCCCCAATATTCAGGAGTATAAGATAAGGGAGGACGATTCACCGAGAATCATTGAGGCAAAGAAGAATATCAATCAATTGCTGAAGATAAAGAGGAAACTGGATGAGATTATCTCAATGCGTAAAACACAGGAGAGGAAACTCGCTGCTGTAGTTGGTCTGGAGAAAATTGAGAATATAAAAGAGAGAATGGATAATGAACTCTCTGAAAGGGAGCAGTCCCTTATCTCCATAAAATCACAGTATAATAATATTTTACAGGAAATGCAGGGTAAGAAAGAGGAACTGGCCAATCTGACAAACAAGAGGCAGAAACTGCAAGACGGACTGGTGGATGATCAGCTGAAATACGAGAAACAGAGGAAAGAACTAACTGAAACCACTCAGAAACTCGTCAAGATAAAGAATATTGAAAAGCAGCTCAATGGTCAGAAAGAGGCATTGTCAAGTGAAGTGGATGAACTTGAAAAGAAAAAAAGCGACTACGAGGAACAGCTGAAGCATCTGCAGGATGAGATTGAGCAGAAGAGAGAAGATGTATCTCAGTACAGAGGCAAAGCAGAGGATATTGCCTCAATGAAAGAGGAAATTGAAAAAGACACAAGAGAGCAGTTCTCTGCTCAGATTGATGAACTGCAGAAAAAAACAGAAATACTGGAAGAGAAAAACAGTGAAATGAAGGGCAGAATAGAGGAACTCAAATCGGATATTGCTGAAAAAGAGAAAATTGCAGAGAAAACAAGTATACTGGAAGAGGAAAACAGTAAACTGAAGGGCAGAATAGAGGAACTTAAATCGGATATTGCCTCAAAAGAGGGAATAGTAGAAGAAACAAGAGCTTCAATGGAAGATATGAAGAAACAGGCAGAGGAAAGAAGCACGAGCCGGAGCCCGGAGGAAGAAACTGTTGAAAAGCCGGCTGAACAAACTCCGGATGAATACATGGAAATGCCGCCTGAGATCATTGAAGAGAGACCTGACAGTATTGAAACACCTGAAGAACCGCTGAAAGCAGTTGATGAGGCATCCGGGGAGCAGGGAAGAGATATGCCAAGAGAGGATATCATAAAACCTGTTGAGGAGAAGGGTGTTGCCGGAGAGGATGAAGAGGCTGATTATTCACCTGAAGAAATTGAACCTGTAAGAGAAAACAAGAAAACAGATAGAGAAGAATCCGATATTGAAGATGAGAGTGATGTATCGGATGAAATAATGTTCGGTTAAATGAATTATTGTATTGTACCTGCAAGAAAGGATTCAAAGAGGCTGGCCGGGAAGAATCTCAGGCGTATAAGAGGCCGCACACTGATTGATATTGCCTTGAGCAGGGCTTTGTCATCCTCAATCTTTGACAGAGTGATACTGACTGCCAATATACCTGAAATGCTCCTCAAGTATAAATATCACGACAGTATAGCCATACATGAGAGAAACAAGTCCCTATGCAGTGACGCGTCACAATCCTCTGAGTTTGTGCGTGACATTATTGACAGTTTCAAACTGCAGGGTGAGGACACAATATTCATAATGCAGCCCACATCACCCCTAAGAAGGGTAGTTGATATAACAAATGCAATGAAACAGTACAATAGGGTCAATATGCCTGTTGTGTCACTGAGTAAAGCAGGTGAGAGCTCAAAGATGTTTTCAATTGAAGAGGACAATACTCCTGTAAGCACAGGCCGGGATATATATATTCAGGATGGAGCTGTATATATTTTCTCCGTGAATATGTTCAATAAACACGGTATGATACCCCGGGAGGGCTTTTCCCCCTATATAATGGAGTATCCCTTCAATATTGATATTGATGATTACAGGGATTTGCTGTTGAGCAGAATATTCTCGGGAGATTTGACTTGAAAATAATTATGCAAATCATATAATAAAAAATCAATTAAAAATGGAGATTGAATGAACAGTATGATTGAGAAAATAAAGAATAAAGAAGCAGTTATATCAGTTATTGGACTGGGTTATGTGGGCCTGCCCCTTGCAGTGGAATTTGCAAAAGCAGGATACAGTGTGAAGGGGATTGATCTTATGGAAGAGAAGGTCAAAAAACTGAATAATAATGAATCATATGTGCTGGATGTAGCTTCAGAGGATATAGCTGATATAAGAGCCAGAGGGCTTTTTACAGCAGGGAGTGATTATTCTGTAATAGCAGAAGCTGACGCAGTCCTTATTGCAGTTCCCACACCACTGAGAAAGAGCAAGGATCCCGATACCTCCTATATCACGGATGCCATGGATAAAATGAGTGAATACATTCACAATAATATGCTTATTGTTCTGGAATCAACCACCTATCCCGGTACAACAAATGAGCTGATAGTGGAATTTGTAAAGGAAAGAGGATTTGAACCGGGCAAGGATGTATATGCGGCATTTTCACCTGAACGCGTTGACCCGGGGAACAAGCATTATCAGACACATAATACACCGAAGGTTGTGGGCGGATACACGGAAATTGATGCCAGGATTGCAGCAGACCTGTATGACTCTGTTATTGAAACAGTGGTAAAGGTCAATAATCTTGAAGAGGCGGAGATGGTCAAACTCCTTGAAAATACCTTCCGGGCAGTTAATATCGGTCTTGTCAATGAACTTGCTATAATGTGCCACAGAATGGATATTGACATATGGAATGTCATCAATGCTGCAAGCACGAAACCATTCGGCTTTATGCCATTCTATCCCGGACCCGGCATAGGCGGGCATTGCATACCCCTTGACCCGATGTATCTTTCATGGAAGGCAAAGATGTATGATTATTACAATAGATTTATTGAACTGTCATCTGATGTTAATTCCAATATGCCGCGTTTTGTTGTCGGTAAGATAGGGGAGATACTCAATAAGAGAAAAAAGGCTGTCAATGGCTCCAGGATTCTGCTTTTGGGCATGGCTTACAAGAAGGACATAGATGACCTGCGCGAATCACCGGGACTGGAAATATACAAGATTCTGGAATTTGAAGGCGCATCCGTGGATTTCACTGATCCGATGGTGGAGAGCTTTATTGACAATGAAAACAATGAGATATTCTCTCAGGAGATAGATAAGGATAATATTGGCTCATATGATGTTGTTGTACTGCTTACAAACCACAGTGATTTTGATTACAGCTGGTATGCAGATAATGCGAATATTATATTTGATACAAGGAATGGATTCAATGGCATTGAATCAGATAAAATAGTAAAACTATAAGGAGCATAAGATGAATGATAATTATCAAAATGATCAGGGTAATGAACTAAGGGAGTATTGGCAGACACTGCTTGCCAATAAATATCTCTTTGCAGGCATATTTATCATTATATTCATATTTGTCGCTGTTGTAACGAAACTCCAGACACCCATTTATCAGGCGAGTTCAACTGTATTGATACAGCAGACAAGTTATGATGCGCAGATTATCACTATATCCAATTTCACCCCGCGCAATACAATAATAAACAATCACATTGAAATGCTTAAATCCCGCTCCCTGTTGAAGAGGGTTGTTGAAGAAATAGAGAGTGACAAAACCCCCGATTCGCTTCATTTGAAAACAGCTGATATAAGCCGAGGCGCAAAGATGTCAAGGATAAGAGGCAATATGTCCATTGTCCCTGTAAAGGATACGGATATACTGACAGTATCCTTCAGATCGCAGTATCCGTTTGATGCTTATTATATTACAGGTGTTATAGCCAGGCAGTATTATCAGCTTAATCTGTCAATGACAAGGGGAGAACTCAGTGAAGTGAGGATGTTCCTTGAACAGCAGACACAGAAGGTGGAAGAGGAGCTGCGGCAGACAGAAGAGAAACTGATGCAGTATAAAGAAGAAACAGGCATTATAGCCCTCTCTGAGGAGACCGGTGCTCTTGTCAATACCATATCAAAATTCCAGGAACAATATCAGGCAGCAAGGATTGAAGTGAATACACTGGAGAAACGTCTCAGTGTCCTTAACTCCAATTTGAATGATGCACAGAAAGCGCTTGCAGAGGGTATAGTCAATACATCCAGTCCTCTCACATCCAAATTAATAGAATCAGTTGCAATGCTTGAGGCTGACAAGGCGCAGTATATTGCCCAGGGATATGAGACATCTCATCCGAAGATTGTTGAAATTGACAAGAAGATAGAGAATCTAAAGAATCAGCTGAAGGAAGAGTCCAAAAAATTCATTGTATCCGAGGCTGGTAATTATGCAGGTCTATTCTCTACTGAGATGATATCCAAGATTATTGACTTGAGGACTGAAGTGGAGACAAAGAAGGAATTATTGTCAACATTGGAAAAAGTGATTGATAATTATGAAAGACAACTGGACAATATACCTACCAAGGAACTGGACCTTGCCCGGTTAGAGAGAGACAAGCGTGTTTCTGAAGAACTCTATCTGCTTCTTAAAAACCAGTATGAAGAATACAGGATTGCAGAAGCAGGCAAGCTCGGTTCAGTAAGGGTCATTGATGAACCGGTTATGTCCAGGACACCGATATTGCCAAAAACAAAGAGGAATCTTGTACTGGGATTCTTCCTTGCACTTATTGTTGCAGGTGCAGTTGTTTTCCTGAAGGAATATTTTGATGATTCCATAAAGAAGATAGAGGACCTTGAGAAAATTGCAAAAGTGAAGGTCATTCAGAGTATCCCGAAAATCAGGATAAAGAACGGAGATCCTCAGATATCCGAACAGGACAAATACAGGCGTCATCTGGTGGATGATATGGCTGAGGGCAGTGCTGTTGTGGAGAGCTATAAAATGCTGGGCACGGATATCAAGTATCTCACTCAGGGCAAAGTAAAGAGTATCACTGTATCCTCATCAGTAAAGGGTGAGGGTAAATCAACAACTGTGCTGAATCTCGGCATTACACTGGGTAAACTGGATATGAAGGTGCTTATAGTTGACACTGACCTGAGGAGACCGGTGCTTGAAAAGACACTGGGTATTAATGAAAAGTCCGAGGGGCTCACTCAATTGCTCAAGGAGCAGGGTCAGACTGGTGATGTTGATATAGCAGAATATGTGCAGAAGACACGCTATGACAATGTGTCATTCCTCTCGCACGGCGAGATCACCATGAACTCAACGAACCTTCTTCAGTCACCGAGAATGGAAAAACTGATTAAGCTACTGGAGAATGAATTTGATTATGTCATATACGATACACCGCCTGTGCTTTCTGTTGCAGACAGCAGAGTCATTGCAAAGAATACAGACGGATTGCTCTGGGTTGTGCAGCATAAGAAAGCAAAGAAACATGATATAATGAATGCAAAGAAATTATTTGATGCAATGGAACTCAATATAATAGGTATTGTTGTCAATAATGTGGATCCCAAGGGTGTTTACGGTGCATATTATTATTCATACTATTCACAGTATTACGGTAAGGAATCATAATGGGCAGGATAAAGATCGCACTTGTCGGATGCGGCAGGATATCAAAGAGGCATTTTGAAGTAATAGAAGAATTGAGTGATGATCTTGAATTGATAGCAGTATGCGATATAGATGAAGATAAAGCCCGTCAGGCAGGCAAACAGTACAATGCAGCAGTTTATACGGATTACTCCAAAATGCTGGATGAGACATTTCCTGAAATCATATCAATATGCACACCATCAGGCCTGCATGCAAGGCAGGGCATAATGGCAAGTGAAAGGGGAGTAGATGTCATTGTTGAAAAACCAATGGCAATAAGCCTCAAGGATGCGGATGATCTTATTAAAAGCTGCGACAGTAATAATGTAAAATTATATGTAGTAAAACAGAACAGATTGAATTCCAGTATTCAGATGCTGAAGAGAGCTGTTGACAAGAATCGTTTCGGTCCATTGTATTTTGTCAATACAACTGTCTTCTGGCAGAGGCCTCAGAGTTACTATGACCTTGCTGACTGGAGAGGCACATGGGAATTTGACGGCGGTTCTTTTATGAATCAGGCATCCCATTATATTGATCTTATTTCCTGGCTGTCAGGCCCTGTTGATTATGTGATGAGTGTTACGGGAACACTTGCCAGGGATATTGAAGCAGAAGACACGGGAGCTGCAGTATTGAAGTTCAGAAATGGCGCAATAGGGGTTATACAGGTTACAATGCTCACCTACCCGAAGAATCTTGAGGGTTCAATAACAATGATAGGTGAAAAGGGTACTGTCAAGATAGGCGGTACTGCTGTCAATAGAATTGAAGAGTGGGAATTTGAAGAGTATGATGATGATGACAAGCTGGTTGAACAGGCGAATTACAATCCACCCAATGTTTACGGTTACGGTCATCTGGGATACTACAGGCAGGTAATAAAGGATTTGAAGCAGGAGTCCAATACATCCATAGACGGCAGGGCAGGCAGAAAATCACTTGAACTCATACTTGCCATATACAAATCAGCGAAAACAGGAAAGCGCATATCCCTGCCTCTCAATTACCCTGTTTAGGAAGGATTATATGAAAGTACCTTTGTCAGGAGCTTGGATAAGCAGTAAGGAGAAAGAGTATGTTCTGGAAGTCCTTGATTCCGGCATTCTTTCAATGGGCAGATTCACCCGTGCTTTTGAAGATCAGATGGCTCAATTTACCGGAAGGCAGCATGCCATTGCAGTGTCATCAGGAACAGCAGGACTGTTCCTCGTATTGAAATCACTGGGAATAGGCAGCAATGATGAGATAATCACTACACCCTTCTCCTTTATTTCATCAGCCAATGTGATAATACATGCTGACGGTGTGCCTGTTTTTGCTGATATCAGTGATGAGACACTCTGTATAGACCCTGATAAAATAGAAGAACTCATTGCAGAGAATTACACAGAGACCTCAGACGGACTGAAGAATAAAGAGACAGGCAGGATGCTCAAGGGAATACTCCCTGTGGATATTTTCGGAGTAATGCCTGATTATGAGAGGATTAATAAAATTGCAGAGGACAATGGACTGTTTATCCTTGAGGACAGTTGTGAGGCATTGGGAAGCGAATACAAGCAGTTTAGAGCAGGGAGCATGGGCATTGCTTCTGTTCTGGCATTCTATCCCAATAAACAGATCACAACAGGAGAGGGCGGCATAATACTCACTGATGACAGCACAATTGCCCGGACATGCAGTGCACTGAGGAATCAGGGAAGAAGCAGTATGGATCTCTGGCTTGACCATTCACTGCTCGGATATAATTTCAGAACAGATGAAATGTCAGCTGCTGTCGGTGTGGCTCAGATGGAGCGTATTGAAGAAATACTTCTCAAGAGGGAGGAAGCTGCAGAGTATTATAATAGAGAATTCGGGAAGGAGCATTATATTACACTGCCTCCCATGAATCAATTCGGAAGAACAGGCTGGTTTGTATATGTGATACAGGTTGACAGTAATAAGAGAAATACGCTGATGCAATATCTCATAGACCGCAATATCGGTGTGAGGCCCTATTTCACACCTATTCATCTTCAGAAACATTACTCCCGGACCTATGGTTATAAACCGGGGGATTATCCTGTTACTGAGAATGTTGCAGACAGAACACTGGCAATCCCTTTCCATTCCCTCATATCCCGCAGGGAGCAGGATTATGTTATTAATACTATAAGAGAGTTTTTCAATGGTTAAGGAAGAAAGAGGCATACTTCATCCCACATACAATAAACGGCTGATGTTCTATCTAATATCAGATATTGTGCTGTTCTTTGTTTCCATAGTCATCTCATTTGCAATAAGAATCGGTGTTAATCAATTATCGGATGTGATAAATGAGATCATTATTATATTCGTTATACTGACAATACTGAGAATACTGTTCTTTTCTCTATGCAGATTATATACAATAACGTGGAAATATTATTCAATAAAGGATGCCATTACAAACACCATTGCCCTCTTCTGCGCACAGATACTGGGCACCATTATCATTATTTTTTTCCTATACAACAGGATGGAGACAATTATCATACCGCGCTCTGTATTCTTTCTTGATTTCTTCATAACCCTGTTCTTCACAGTGGGACTGAGATCGTCAAAACGTCTCTTCCTCCTTTATTTCAATACAGGACAGGCTTCAGAGAACAATGTAATTATTTACGGTGCAGGAGACGGCGGTGAACAGATTCTAAGGGATATTCAGAAAGGCAAATCAATCTATAATCCTGTGGCAATAATTGATGATGATAAGAGCAAGCTTCATTCAAGAATACACGGTGTCCTGGTGCAGGGTGATATTCACAGTATAGGGAGATTGTCCGAAAAATATAATGCCAGAACAGTTATTATTGCAATCCCGTCAATGCGGAAAAACAGGCTCCAATGGGTATATGACTATCTTTCGGACAAGAATATCAAGGACATAAAGATTCTGCCGCCAATAGATGAGGTGCTCGGTGAACAGATAACAGTGAAGAATCTCAAATCACTGGACATTACGGATCTTATTGGCCGTGAAATTGTGGATATTGATATGGGATTACTGGGGAATTATCTGGAGAATAAAACTATTCTTGTTACAGGTGCAGGCGGTTCCATAGGCAGTGAACTGGTAAATCAGATTGCCCGGTTCAATATTGACAAGCTTATTGCACTGGATATTGATGAAACGGAATTGTTCTATCTGAAGAATGACATGCTTGAAAAACATAATAAGAATATTATTACCTATCTCTGTGATATCAAGGACAGGGATAGTCTGGGAGACCTGTTCAGAAGGTATTCCATTGACATTATCTATCATGCTGCTGCACTGAAGCATGTGCCTATATGCGAGGAATTCCCCAATGAAGCTGTAAAGACAAATATACTAGGCACATACAATGTGCTCATTGAATGTGATAATCAGGTTGAGCGGTTCATACTCATTTCAACTGACAAAGCGGTCAATCCTACTTCAATAATGGGCGGGACAAAACGCATATGTGAATGCATGATTCAGGCATTTTCTGGTGCTTCCCGGACAAAATTCACTGCTGTCCGTTTCGGCAATGTGCTCGGGTCCAGGGGCAGTGTAATACCCATTTTCAAGAATCAGATTGAGTCCGGGGGACCTGTTACAGTCACACATCCTGAAATGAGACGTTACTTCATGACAATACCGGAAGCAGTGCTGCTTGTCATTGAAGCAGGCGGTGTTGCCCGCGGGGGCGAGGTGTTCATACTTGACATGGGGGAACCTGTATATATCAAGGATATTGCAGAGAGAATGATAAAGATGTACGATTTGGAGCCGTATGAGGATATTGATATCATATACTCAGGCAAAAGACCCGGGGAGAAGCTGTTTGAAGAACTCCTTATTGCTGAAGAGGGTTCATCCAAAACAAGATTTGACAAGATATTTAAAGCCAATACTTCCGATATACCTGATAAGAAGACAATGGAGAGGATTATTGAGGAATTCAGGGGTATTAAATCATACGGTGATATAACCCGCCTGCTCAAAAACAGTATCAAGACCTTCAATAATGAAAAGAACTGATATACTCGGGCTCTCCGCATTCTATCATGACAGTGCTCTCTGCTATATAAGGGGCACAAATGTGATTGCGGCAATGGAGGAAGAGAGATTTTCCCGCATAAAGCATGACAATTCCTTTCCGGACAATACTCTGCATGTAATGAAAGAAAGATTCGGATTGGATACCCATAAACTCAGATATGTTGTTTTCTATGAGAAACCCATACTTAAATTTGAGAGGATTATATCCAATCTCATAGGCATTGCTCCCGGAGGATTCCCATTTGCATTGAAATCCCTGCCTCTTACATTGAGCAAGAAGCTCTTCATCTCATCCATAATAAGGAAGAAGATTGAAGGGGACTATAAGCTGCTCTTTGTACCCCATCATATATCCCACGTGGTTGCCGGTTTTGTTCCCTCTCACTTTGACAGTGCCGCTTTTATGATAAATGATGCTGTCGGTGAATGGGATACTACAACACTGGGGGCAATTGATAAAAAGAGTATTAAGATTAATGAAGGTATTGATTATCCTCATTCATTGGGCATGTTCTATTCAGCATTCACATATTTTGCGGGTTTCAGGGTCAATTCAGGTGAATATAAATTCATGGGACTTGCCCCATACGGTAAACCTCTTTACAGGGATATTATCAGGGACAATATTATTGATATAAGAGACAATGGCTCTTATGCACTGAATCTTGATTATTTCAATTATCTTCACGGCAGCAGTATGTGCGGCAGAAAGATGGAGAATCTCCTCGGCATGAAGATAAGAAAACCCAATGACCCGATAACTGCGCAGTATGCAGACCTTGCTGCATCTGTTCAATCTGTTCTTGAGGAAGTGCTCATAAAAATGGCACGTTATCTGAGACAGTCAACAGGTGAGAAAAACCTTGTTCTGGGCGGCGGTATTGCACTGAATTGTGTTGCAAATTCCCGCATAATCAGTGAGAGCGGTTTTGAGAATGTCTTCATTCAGCCTGCTTCAGGTGATTCCGGCGGTGCAATGGGAGCAGGCCTCTATGCAGCACGCTATATTAAAAACATGGATATGGAGAGTGTGCAGAATTATTCATATCTCGGTACAAGTTATTCAGACAGGGAGATTGAAAATGCGCTCCGTCAATTGAATGGCGTGTATGAAAGTGTCCAGGACCCTTCTGTCAAAGCAGCTGAACTCATTGAGAGAGGCAATATTGTCGGCTGGTTCAATGGGAGAATGGAATACGGTCCGCGCGCACTCGGTTCACGGAGTATTCTTGCAGACCCCCGGGACAGCAGTATGCAGAAAAAACTCAATCTGAAGATAAAATTCAGGGAATCATTCAGGCCATTTGCCCCGTCTGTTATGGAGGAGTATCATAATGAGTACTTTGAGGAGGAATTCTATACACCCTACATGCTTACAGTATCAACACTGAGAAAGAAATACAGGAATACTGACAGGCATATTACACATGATTTTGAAATACTCTCCAAGGGTATTGCAGAAGTTCCCGCTGTTGTGCATGCGGATTTCTCTTCAAGGGTCCAGACAGTCAGCAGGCGGCAGAATCCCCCCTATTACAGAATTATTGAGGCATTCCGTGAAAGAACGGGCGTTCCGATGATTATCAACACATCATTCAATGTCCGGGGGCAGCCTATTGTGGAATCACCGGCAGATGCATTCAAGGTATTCATGAAGACAGACATGGATATACTTATAATCGGCAGTTATATCCTTTATAAGGATAAACAGACTACAGACAGACAGTCAATAAGGATTGAAAATGTCATTGAAGATTAGATTATTGAGGGCAATGCGCTCATCACTTGTATTTATTATACCGGGCATTGTTTTTCTGATAAGAGACAATACTGCAGGCGCCTATCTTCTTTCAGCAGGCATTGCAGAGATTATTCTCGGTACAATTATACCCCAGGTTGCAGTGTTTATTGAATTTCTTGCAGGCAAGGTAATTGAATGCCTGAAACTGATTATCAATATTCTCATTACAGGTCTCTTGCAGATCATCATATTCCCCATTATAAGGCTCATTGGTGCAATGTTCGGCAAATATTTCCTTGATAAAAGCCCCCGATTGAAGGATGATTCCTACTATAAATCAAAGGACAATGACTGGAAGGAGAGTATTGAAGAGCCCTTCTGATAGTTATAGTGTCCATTGAGTAAATTGAATTAATCAGTATAATATTGATATGAAAGAAAGAATCAAGACAATAAAATCACTCTTCAGATTCATTATGAAGAGGAAGAAGTACTGGCTCTTCCCTGTTGTGGTAATACTGCTTCTTCTGGGATTGCTGCTCTTTGTGTTTTCCAGTAGTGCTGTAACACCCTTCATATACACCATATTCTAATCAATGCCTTCACTAAAAATATGATTTACTGATTTTGTGAAAAGTTTGAATTGCCGGGACCGGCAAGAATCAGTCTGCAGTAAGTCCTTTGATGATATTGACTGATTCTCCTATACTGCGTGTACTGATAAGGAGGGGAATATTGTCAAAGAAAACACCGAAATTGCCGTTCTCTTTCATGTCTTTTTCTGATTCAATGAAGTTTTCCTGGATTTCAATGCCGGGTATTTCCTTCTTCACAATATCAACCAGCTCCCTGTACTTCATAATAAGAACAGGACATAGGGGACTGTAATTTATTTTGAGGTAATTGCCGTCATCATCCCTTCGCGGTTTAAGATCTATTATCTTGTAATCAATGTCACTGTCTGAAAATGATTTCATATATATCTGATTGATTCCATCATCAAAGATCTCCCTGTACTGCTTATCTGAGTAGAAAGAGAATTGATTCCCGCTTATCTGGGTTGTCTGGGCAAAGAGGACATGTATATTCCTCTCATTCATATCATTCTCAATATAATCAATGAGCAGTGTACCCAGATCGCGGTTCCTGTACTGTGGGGCTATGTATATACAGTTAATGAACATACCCCTGTCTGCTTTTACCGGCGAAAAGGGAAGTGCAGCAGGAACAAGAACAGAGTGTCCCACCGGCTTGGAGTCAAATGTTATACCGTATGCCTCAAAACCCGAATCAAGATGCTGTATGAGGAAATCATTGGCAATTGTATGGCATTCACTGCCCCAGATATCATTCTCACCTGCGCATGAGAATGCCAGACCTATATTTTTCTCATTGAGCTTCTCTATCTTTATCATACAAATAATATAATCAATTAGAATGATAATTCAAGTGCTGATTTAGATGTAGATGCTTAAAAACAAATATTCCAATTCCCGGGGACAGCCCTTGCGATTTGAGCAATTTGACAAAAATATATAATTATAAGTAATTAAATAATAGGACTTATAGTAAAGACCAATGTAAATTAATAAATAGCGGGATAGAAATTGCTTGAATCGCAAGGGCTGTCCCCGGGAATTGGAGGGTGGTTTTGACAAAATAAGGGTAAAGGCACACCTGTTGCAACAGATTTACACGCAATGTGCTCATATATTGAGACAATCTTGACCTGATATCAAGAAGAAAAAGCAGATTTATGCGGCAATGCGTACAGCAGGCATTGCAAGGCAATCCGCCGACTAATTAATCAGGGGGGAATTTAAATTGAAATAGGATATTGAAATATGATTAAATATCATTATAATACACTGAAATCGGAGCGTGGCGCAGCCCGGCTTAGCGCACCTGCATGGGGGGCAGGGGGTCGCTGGTTCGAATCCAGTCGCTCCGATTTTTATTATTCCCACTAAGAAATCACTATTCTCATATTATACTCTCATTCAATGGGTATAGGGGTACTGGACTGTGAAAGCAGAGTGCCGGACACTTTAATTACATTGTAATTAAAGTGCTATTTGCTATTGATTTATTTGAATTCTAAACTATACTTTTTTCAATTATTTTAAAGGAGGTGCTCATGCAGGCACTGGGGAAACATATTATTGCAGAACTCTATAAATGCAGCAGTTCTGTTCTCAATGACAGTGATGTAATGGAGAAACATATGAGAGAGGCAGCCAGACTCAGCGGGGCTACTATCATCTCCAGTTCATTCCATCATTTCTCGCCATTCGGTGTCAGCGGGGTTGTTATCATAGCAGAGTCCCATCTAACTGTTCATACCTGGCCTGAATACGGTTATGCCTCAATTGACATCTATACATGCGGGGATACACTTGACCCGTATAAGGCATACAGGTATCTCATAGAGCATCTCAGATCCGGGGAACAGTCTGTTATGGAGATGAAACGCGGTATGTTTGATGTTCAGCATAAGCTCCTTCATAAGGCGGATAAACGTAAATCCCTCAAGAATGAGTTTGTTTAGCGCAGCTTATCAGTTGACAGGAGGCCACAATGAATATGAAGCACAGACCGGAAGGTCATATATGGCATTATGAGAAATTCTCAGCCTGTTCAGGGCAGTTTATCAGAATAGACAGTATAGTGCATTCCGAGCAGTCAGATTTCCAGAAGATAACAGTTTTTGACAATGAGGATTACGGCAGGGTCCTTCTTATTGATGACATGATGATGCTTACACAGAGGGATGAATTCGTCTATCATGAGATGATCACCCATGTCCCTGTCAATATCAGCAGGGAAATCAGGGATGTCCTCATAATAGGCGGCGGTGATCTGGGGACAGTAAGGGAACTTTCCAAATTCACAGGCATAGAAAGAATAAAGCTCATAGAGATTGACAGCAGTGTTATTGAAGTATCAAAGAAATACTTTCCCTTCCTCACTGAGGGTATAAGGGAGGATGCGGAAATATCCATTGATGACGGAATCAAATACATAGAGGATACAGAGGATGTATTTGATCTGATTATTGTTGACGGAACTGACCCGATTGGTCCCGGCAAAGTCCTCTTCAGTGAAGAATTCCTCTCAGGGTGCAGCAAACATCTAAAGCCCGGGGGATTGACAGCAATACAGGGTGAGAGTCCCTTTGCATACC
>JAWOBN010000108.1:0-4019 GCA_046484245.1 bacterium
GTGCACTGGACAGGATAAGAGGAAGACACGGCGGATTTTACTCTATTGCCGGTCCGGGTGTCAAATCCATTGATTTCAAAAAGGAGCATCCTGTTCAGTTCAAGGGTTCTCATAATTATATTGTGCTGTCACCTGCTTCACCTGTCAGCTTCTGCAGAGAGGTATATGAAAAGACAGGTGTGATATGCTCTGTTGTTGATGCAAACAATGTGTCTGTTGATATTATGGCAGTCTATCCTGTGAATGCAAAATTGAAGGATTTTATATATCACTGCATGAGGGGCAATCCTGCCGGTCAGGAGGATGAGAAAACACCGATTATTATTTTGAGGTTCAGGGGCAATGAGGAATAACAGGTTTCTGGGTTCCATAGTCAAGACATCATCACTCATAGGTGTTTCAAGGGTCTCGGGTTTCCTCAGAGAACTTGTATTCTCCTACTTTATAGGCACATCCTTTATTATGGATGCTTTTGTCATAGCATATATGGTGCCCAATTTCTTCAGAAGGATTCTCGGTGAAAAGGCTGCTGAGAGTGTTTTTATTCCGCTCTTTATACGCCAGAAGGAAATCTCCGGGGAAAAGGCATCTGAATTTGTCTCCAATGTGTTCACTGTCATCGGCATACTGCTTATTCTGCTTGTACTTGTCTTCTATCCTCTGGCAGCCCCATTCATCCGCATTGTTGCACCGGGATTTAATCCGGAGACATTCGCGGTGTCACTGAAGATAACATATCTCATTCTCCCCTATATGTTCTTTATAGGCATATATGCCTTTTTAGGTGCATTGCTTGAGGCACACAATAAATTCTCCCTCTATAATTTCTCCCCCTTTGTTTACAATACAGTCCTCATTGTCACAATTGTTTTTCTGTACAACAGAATATCCTTCTATGCAATTGCCCTGGGCATTATTATCGGTGTGATAATGCAGACACTTATACTCTTTCTTCAAATCAGGAATCTTCCCGTGCAGTTCCGATTTTCAGCAGGATTCAAGAACCCTGCTCTGAGGCGAATGGGTAAACTGCTCATACCGATTTCAGCAGGCTCAGGTATTGAGAAACTCTCCATATATGTTGACAGGCTCATGGCTTCACTATTACCCATAGGTTCAATATCCGCACTCTACTTTGCATTCCGCCTCATTGACCTGCCCTTTGCAGTATTCTCCATTGCAATCGGAAAGGTCATACATCCCAAGATATCATCCAGATATATTTACACCAGCAGGAAACGGTTTTACTCATATATCGTCAAGGGCATACTGCTCAATATGATCATTCTCATACCTGCTTCAATCATTTTTGCCATGTTTGCAAAATTCATTATAACTGTGGTTTTCATGCGTGGAAGCTTTGATATGAATTCTGTTATGATGACACATAAGCCCCTGCTCTATTATACAATAGGTCTATTCCCAATGGGCATTGTGACTTTGCTCTCAAGGGGATTCTATGCTCTGCTTGACACCAGGACACCGCTGAAGATAGCCTTCTTTGCAGCAATAATCAATATACTGGCAAATATTATCCTCATGCCCCGGATGGGTGCAGGGGGGCTTGCACTGGGCACCTCCATCTCACTATGGTTCAATGCTGTCTATCTCTTCATATCCCTTCGCAGGAAAATAGGGGGAATCAGTGAGGATTGAAACAGGTGTTGATATTGTCAGTATTGACCGTATAAGGGATAAATTTGCTGATGACGGGCATTTCATGCATCTCATATTTACAGACAGTGAGATCCGGGACATTAATTCAAAACAGAGCAGATTTGAGACCATTGCAGGCAGATGGGCAGGCAAGGAAGCATTTTCAAAGGCAATGGGGACCGGGATGGGCAAGGAGCTCAACTGGAAGGATATTGAGATCATTCCTGATATTAACAAGAAACCTGTTCTGCATATAGATCAGACCGTAAAGGATAATTTCAGTATTGACAGTGTATCACTGTCCATATCACATACAGCAGAAAATGCTGTTGCTGTTGTTGTGATTGTCTTTACCTGAATCTATTCAGTGAAATTTGCCCTGTGCATCTCAATCCCTATCTCAACCTCATATGCGTAATCCTTCAGGGATTTGATGTATTCAAGCCCATTGACAAAACCCGATGCATAGGCAACATAGGCATAGGCTGTCTGCCTTTTAGCAAATTCCGTACTGAGACTGCCGAGCAGGTCATAATGATGATTGGACAGTGCTGTCAACACCTCAATCTTCATCCTGTAATCCCCCGAATCATATATATCAGCCATATAGGACAGGTCAACAGCAGTATCAAGGAGTCCTATTGCATACACAGCAGTGCGGGATATCTTGCCTGAGGATAGGGCTGCCTTTCTGAGATGGGGATATGCCCTATTGAGACCTGTCTTGCCGCAGAGATATACTGCATTGGACTGTACAAATCCATTGGGACTGTCTATCAGTTCAATCAGTGAATCCTGTATTGGCTCACTCGCTTCACTGAAGAATGATGTCATTGCCCTCATTTCAAGGCCGTCTCTTGTATCCATCTTCTCTGACATTATATGATCAAAAACCCCCTGCTCATAATCATTCAGCATTCCTCTTGCCTTTAATACCTTGGGTCTTATCTCCCTCACACCCCACATGGAAGCAATATCAAAGAGTTCCACCGGACCTGTACCGGAATCAATTGTGAATGTATCAGGATACTCTATATCTTCACTGTCATCAATATCAACAAATACTGTGTAGTACTTTGATGACTGCGCATTGTCAGATGCTGTTCCGTAATTGTCAATTCCCGAAAGATCGGCGAATATGCCCATACCGTAGAATCCGCGCGACAGATTGACACCGCCGTCATGGAGATCCTCACTGGAGAAATAACTGTCACTGCCCTTGATGTCTATGAATACACCTATCCCATTGTTGAGCCCTATACCCCTGCCGCCTGAAACAGTGTAATTGTCATCACCATTACTGTCAATCATTATTCCCACACCGAAATCATGCCCTGAACCCTGAGAGGGGCCGAACCTTGAATAATACATATCATCCCCCCCCATATCAAAGAGCCCGCCTGAAGCCATGTGAATGCCTGAGCCCTGGGCATATTCAGCAGATGAATAGTAGTCATTCCCCTGCCTGTCAATCAGTATTCCGGTACCGTGCCAGTAGCCGCCGCCCTGTCCGAACACAGATGCATGATATATGTCATTGCCTGAATGGTCTTCCAGAATACCGATGCCGCCGCCTGCTCTGGGCCTGATGCCCATGCCGAACCCCTGTGACATTGCCAGATAATCATCCTTGAGAAGCGGCTTGTGCCTGAAGAATGTGCCTGCCCTGTACGTATCATTCCCATTCAAGTCACTGAGTATGCCGATGCCCTTGACAAAGCCGAAACCCTGAGAGAATGCAGATGACATATAGGTGTCATTGCCGCTATTGTCAATCAATTCCCCTATGCCGTAGAAACCGGCACCCTGGGAGAAGAATCCCGATGAGTAAACATCATCACCTCCCCTGTCCCTGACAGATGAAAAACCGATAAATCCTGATGCCAGCGAGAAATTATGGAGATAATACCTGTCATTACCCGAATAATCCTCAACAAAAGTAACCCCGTTTACAGAACCGAGGCTGACAGAAAAACTGTCTGTTGAAACATAAGAGTCATCGCCTGAGAGATCTATGATGAATTTGAATCTCCTTGTATACGGGTAGACAACCCCGCATTGATTGATATAGGTGTCATTGCCTCCCAGGTCTATGATAAAATCATAGTCCTCTTCATACACATCATTGCCTGAGGATGAGACAATCAGTCTTCCTGAACTGAGCATTGTATCAATGGGCCTTATAAGACCCTCTGCTATCAATTGCTCAACCCTCATAATAAAGGACTCGCGGAGGGAGCGGATCTCATCAAATCCTGCACTGCTGTTACTGAGATATGTGAGAATTGAATCAGGGTCAGTCTCAGAACCAATACCTTCAGCATTGATATTGCGTTCCAATGCGTCCCTGTACATATAATGGA
>JAWOBN010000115.1:0-19872 GCA_046484245.1 bacterium
ACCTGAATAGCGGATGTTGAGCCTACAGTTCTTGCAAGATCCGGTTCATATCCATAGCGAGTCAGAAAACTGTCCGCATCATTGGCAAATGTGACATATCCGCCCGGATAGAGTATATAGTCATCATCACCGGAGGGATTGGGTATTATCCACTGTCCTTCTTGATCTCCAACCTTCCACCCGTCCAGACAGTAGGGACTCCCAGTAGGATTATGAATTTCAATCCACTCATGATCCGGTTCTGAACCGGCAGGATCAGCTAAGTATTCAGTTATCAGAATAGGATGCCCTGCCAAAAACACGGCAACTATCATCAAACCAATCACCACAACCCCATGTTTTACACAATACTTCTTCATTACACATACTCCATATTATATTTAATTTACCACTCTAAATATATCACTTTTAACCCTGAAATTCAAGTGCCAGGTTGACAAATCTACAGATCTGTAAAGGTGCCAGGTTGACAAATCTACAAATCTATGGTAGTTTATTAAATAATAAATAGGAGGGGAAAATGCCTAGACCAAGAAGAATTCAAAAAGAGGATGGTGTCTATCATGTATTCAACAAATTTGTTGACGGTGAATACTTCTTTATGGATTTTCAAATCTATGAAATATTCAAAAGAATATTCTACAAGGATGCCCACCACTATAATATTGATGTACTGCTGTTGACAGCAATGCCCAGTCATTTCCATTCTATATTGAGAATACCTGAAAAGGACCTTTCTGAATTTCTACAGAGATACTCAACTAAATTTGCAAGATATGTTAATAAACATCTGGAAAGGAAGGGCCATGTTTTTATGGGCAGGCATAAATCCAAACTCATATCAGAGGATGATTATTTCTTAACTGCCCTGGCATACGCAATTTATAATCCTGTTAAAGATGGATTAGTCAAGTCCCCTTATGATTACAATAAGACGAATTTTCCTGAACTAACACTCCCAAACAACAGAGAGGAGTTCAAATTTATCTATCAATTCTTTGACAAGGACTCTGATAAAGGCAGATTGAAATTCATCAACTGGATAAACAATATTGATATTTATGATCTACCTGAATCCTTTAATGAGAATAGAACACAATTTTTTATGGATGATATTCAGAAGAAAAAGATACTGGAATCAATTGACCGAAGGAAAACCAATAAAAAAGTCACTTATGAGCAAAGGAAATCAGAACTTAATAAAATTAGAGCAACAGACAAAGATGTTGATAAATTCATCAAAACACTTGACCCGGATAAAAAAATATGGAAAGATATATGGATAAATGAAGAAACATTTAAAAAACATTTAAAATGGTATTTACTGAGAAAATATGCAAATATGAGTTATAAAGACATTGCAATCATTGATAGAGAAAGGGGGCACAGCAATATATCTGAAGCAATAAGGCTAGTTAGAACAGATAAGAAGAAAACAAAAGTAGTAGATAATTATAGCAAAAAATTTATTAAATTTGTAGATTTGTCAACCTGACACTTTGACAGATTTGTAGATTTGTCAACCTGGCACTTTTACATTTTCAAAAAAGGAGGTTTCTTGATGGAAACATTGTATGATAAATATGCTAAGGTATTGGTGAATTATTCACTGGGAATCAAGGAGGGGGAGAAGGTTGTTATTTCAAGCAGTTATGCTGCTGAGCCGCTTCTCAAGGCGGTTTACAGAGAAGCGATAAGAGCCGGCGCTCACCCTATTGTTCAGACAAAGATAAATGGTCTGGAGAGAATCAGGTATGAGCATTCATCAGATGATCAGCTGGAATTTGTACATCCCATGAGGGAATTCATGATTGATAATTATGATGCATTTCTCAATATAATGGCTCCTTTCAATCTCAAGTCAACACAATCAATAAATCCCAAGAAGAAGAGAATGGTCGCTGAGGCAGGCAGGGATATACAGAAGAAATTCATGAAATACGCTGCTGAGAATAGGATAAGATGGTCGCTCTGCCAATTCCCCACTGATGCTGCTGCACAGGAAGCAAATATGGGTACAGAAGAATTCATGGATTTTGTGGCCAATGCCTGCTATCTGTATCATGATGATCCTGTCGGGAAATGGAATGAAGTGCATGAAAATCAGCAGAGAATTGTTGATTACCTGATGAAGAGAGAGACAATGCATTTCAAATCCGCTGATGTTGATGTGAAATTCTCGTACAAAGGCAGGAAGTGGATCAATTCAGATGGTCATAACAATATGCCCAGCGGCGAGGTATTTACAACACCTGTTGAAGATTCAATAGACGGCAAGATCCGGTTCTCATATCCCGGGATTTTCATGGGCAATGAGATTGAGGATATCACCCTGGAGATAGAAGACGGTGAGGTGATAAAATGGAAAGCGGAAAAAGGCCAGGAATTGCTTGATGAATTATTCCAGATACCGGGTTCAAGACATTTCGGGGAAGCAGCCATTGGCACCAATTACGGGATAAAGAGATTTATAAAGAATATGCTTTTTGATGAAAAGATAGGCGGTACAATACATATGGCAGTCGGCGCAGCATATCCTGATACAGGAGGCACCAATGAATGCTCTATTCACTGGGATCTTCTTGCAGATATGAAGGATGGCGGAGAGATATATGCTGATAGTGATCTGATATATAAAGACGGTGAGTTTATAATATAAAAATACAGGACCGGCTGACAAGGAGATTGCCGGCCGGTCCCTTTTCATGAGCGGTAAATGGAATGTTAATCAATTAGGGATATATCCCTCTGTCTCTATAAACCTTCTGCAGTTTATCCAATGCTTCTATATATGCTGCCTGGCGCAGATTACACCTGTGTTCAGCTGCAGATGCTTCTATTCTTTCATAAGCATCAATCACCCTTAATCCGAGCTTTCTGTTTATATCACTGAGAAGCCAGTATTCACTCCTCTTATTCTGCAGCCACTCAAAATAGTCAACTATCATCCTTCCGCTGTTTGCCAGTATGCCAGGTATCACAGGTATGCCTCTTTTCTCCAGTATTTTGTCTCCATCAGGTGTGGTTGCCCCATTGGCGCCTTCAACTATCAGTTTGACATCAATACTGCCGGCATTTTTGCTGTTGATCTGATTCTCCAGTGCTGATGATATGAACACATCACCCTTGAGCTGCATGAACTCCTCATGGGATATTGTTGAACCGTCTGTGTAATCCTTTGCCGGTTTCCTGTCCCGTATGTGACTCTTCAACAGGTTGATATTCAGGCCATTTTCATTGAATACTGCACCGGAATAATTCTCAACTGCTATGATATCAGCGCCATTGCGCTTGAGTATTTTTGCTGCCCAGAATCCGGAGGAACCGAGCCCCTGTACAATAACCCTGAGACCATTCATATCAATACTGTTATTCCTGAGCCATCTTTCAATAATATAGTAGATTGCCTGTCCGGATGACTCCTCACTCCCGAGTGTGCCGCCCAGTTTTACAGGCTTGCCTGTTACAGCATGTCTGTTGGCATTTCTCATATGGGGTTTTACAGAAAGGAGAGAAGTGTCAAGCATCCATGCCATTATCTGAGAATCAGTATTGATATCAGGACCCACTATATCATAGTCAGCTCCAAGATTGGAACCGAGATTATAGATGAATCTCCTTGATATTCTCTCTATCTCTGTATCCGAGTATTCATAAGGATTGAAATTGATACCGCCTGCTGAGCCGCTCAGGGGAATGCCCATAAGTGCTGTCTTCAATGTCATCCATACTGACAGTGACTTTATCTCTTCCATTGATACAGATGGATGGAATCTGATACCGCCGTAATACGGGCCTGTCATATTATTATGCTGGACCCTGTATCCCGTAAACATCTCAATATTGCCATTGTCCCTCTTCACGGGGAAATTAACCTGAATCTCATTGAAGGGCTGCGCAAGAATACTGAATATCTGATCATTCCTGAACTGACTTATCGCATTCTCGTAATTATATTTGAAGTTGTCATATACACTATTTATCTTCATTCAATGCCTCCTGATATAAAAGGCAGGCTTATTCGCCTGCCTGATTCTGATGAGGGTTTACGGGAAGATACCTCTTTCTTTATAGACAATATCAAGCCGTTTCAATGCCACAATATACGCTGCTGACCTCCAGTCCACATCAAATTCTTCTGCTGTATTCCTTACTCTCTCATAACCCAATGTAATGATTCTGTGGAGTTTTTTATCCACTTCCTCCAGTGTCCAGAACTCACTCCTCTTATTCTGAAGCCATTCAAAATAACTCACAATAACACCGCCGCTGTTCGCCAGTATATCGGGGATCACATTAATTTTCTTCTCTTTCAGTATTCTGTCGCCGTCAAGGTCAGTGGGGCCATTGGCTCCTTCTGCAATAAGTTTTACATCCAACCAGTCAGCTGTTTCTTTCGTTATCTGATTTTCCAGTGCTGACGGTATGAATATATCCGCTTTTGTCTTGAGGAATTCCTCATGTGATATCTTTTCTGTGTTCTTGAAACCGGCAACTCCGCCTGTCTCCTTAACATAATCAGCCAGTTCATACGCATCCATGCCCTCTTCGGATCTCACTGCACCTGTCACATCCTCTACTGCAATGAGTTTGCTCCCATGCGCATCCATCAGTTTTGCAGCCCATGAACCGACATTGCCGTATCCCTGCACTGTATATGTTGCAGCTGAAAGGTCAAAATCATTATCCTCTGCCCATTTCTCAATGCAGAACACAACACCCTGGCCTGTTGCTTTGTTCCTGCCTATACTTCCGCCTGATTCAACCGGTTTACCTGTTACCACATGAATTGAGCGCTGTCTTTCCTGGGGAGGAAGGGTTGAAAGATAGGTGTCCAGTATCCATGCCATGATCTGCGGATTTGTATTCACATCAGGTGCGGGAATATCATATTCCGGTCCTATATTACTGCCTAATGCATAGGTAAATCTTCTTGCAATCCTCTCCAGCTCACTCTTTGAATACTTTGTCGGGTCTATCTGGATTCCGCCTTTACCGCCTCCGAGAGGTATATCAGCAATTGCTGACTTCCATGTCATCCAAGTTGCAAGCGCTCTCACTTCATTAATATTGACATCAGGGTGAAATCTCAGTCCGCCTTTATAGGGTCCCAGCACATTATTATGCTGCACTCTATAGCCTGTAAAGACCTCAACTCTTCCGTCATCCATCTTGACCGGGAAATTGACTATAATCTCATTGGTTGTTTTGGAGAGTATTTTCCTAACATTCGGGTCAAGGTTTATCAAATCAGCTGCATTATTGAACTGTCTTTCCACTGTCTCATAGACAGATATCTTTTTATTTGTCATTACTACCTCCGACAATCAATTGTTATTAACGGTACTCCTCGCAATGCCAGACTCCGCCTTCCGGTTTTGAGAATGTGCAGGAATCCCTGTTGGCACAATTGGCACAGAGACCTGTCATTTCCTCTTCTTTATTGCTTTTTACTGTGCCGGTAAAATTCTCTCTGGATTTCTTTACTTCCTCATATCCGTCAAATTCCTCACACTGAAGGATTATGCTTTCTGAATTATGTGCATATATACAATCCTCAGCATGAATACATGTACTGCAGAGTCCGTCCAACTCTGTTCTCTTTTCCTTTAATGTCCTTGAATCATTTAGTGTTTTCATTTGACACTCCTTTTTTGAATTCACACTATAGTAATACAATTTATATGCCAAAATTCACAATAATTGATTATTTTAATTAAGTTGATTTTATTCAGGAGTTATGGGGACATTGTATTGATGACATATAGATGTTTTAATGGTCTTTAGCGGGTATATACTCGCCACCGGGGAGTTTTCCCCCGGTAAAACTACCGTCCCTCTTGAATATTACTCTCATTGATCTTCTTTCTCAGTGTTTTTCTGTCAATATCCAGTATCTCGGCTGCCCTGGTCTTATTCCAATCAACACTGTCAAGCACCTTCTTTATATGATTCAGCTCCACTTCCTTCAATGTCCTGTTGATTCCGCCCCTGCCGTCAACAGCAGAGTACTTCATTATAGAAGGCAGATCGGAAATATCAATTTTCTTCTTCTCATTCATTACAATAAGACGCTGAATGATATTCTCCAATTCCCTAACATTGCCGGGCCAGTAATAATTCTTCAGCACCTTCAATGCCTTTGTGGAATATTCCGGTATCTCTTTCCCCATTTCCTCTGCATATTTCTCCGTGAATTTGCTGATAAGGAGAAAGATGTCATCACCCCTCTCTCTCAGTGGCGGCAGCTCAATATTCATTACATTGAGGCGAAAGTAAAGATCCTCCCTGAACTGATTCTTTCTGATCATTGATTCAATATCCTTATTGGTTGCAGCAATGATCCTCACATTAATGTGCTGGGGCTTACGCGCACCTATCATGTATGCCTGCTTGTCCTGGAGAACCCTCAGCAGTTTGACCTGCATGGACATGGACATCTCAGTAATCTCATCCAGGAAAATTGTCCCGCCGTCAGCTGTCTGGAAGAAACCCGCCCTGGTTTCAGAAGCCCCGGTGAAAGAACCCTTCAGATACCCGAATAATTCACTCTCAAGCAATTCCTCCGGGATACCGCCGCAATTAACAGGTACGAATCTGTGAGAAGAGCGGGGGGAATTGTAGTGTATTGCCCTGGCAACAACCTCTTTCCCTGTTCCCGATTCACCGTGAATCAGAACAGTGGCTATTGTTGAGGATGCCTTCAGTATCATCTGTCCTACCTTCCTCATTACCTTTGATTTGCCGAGAAGCTCCTCAAAGGGCATCTCATTCTCATCCTCGGGTTTTCTCATTTTCTTTATTCTCAGATCTGTGAGCACCTTTTCCACTGCTGCAAACAACTCCTCTTCCGTAAAGGGTTTGGTGATATATTCCTTGGCGCCTATCTTCACTGCTTCAACAGCACCGTCTATGGACGGGTAACCTGTTATCATTATTACCTCTGTTTCAGGAAAGTGTTCCTTGACATGTCTCGTGAGATCCAGGCCGCCTATTTCCGGCATCTTCATATCCGTTATGACAAGATCAATATCCCCTGACTGTAGTCTGTCAATTGCAGTATTGACATTGTCTGCAGTAAATACCGTATAATTACGCGATTTAAGATTGCGGCTTATAAGCTCCAGTGTATCATGATTATCATCAACAACCAGTATTTTATTATCACTTTTATTGACCATCTTTTACATCCTTATCCTTTATAGGGAGCTTTACTGTAAATTCAGTGCCCCTATTCTTGCGGGATTTGAAATCTATCATACCTTCATGGGCTTTCACAATACCATGCACCACAGGCAGCCCCAGGCCTGTACCTTCATCAATATCCTTTGTTGTGAAGAATGGGAGAAACACCTTGTCCCTGTTCTCTTCCGGAATTCCCTTACCTGTGTCCTTGATCTTTATGGAAACATACTCACTGTCATGATCCGAACTGACTGTCAATTCACCACCCTCCGGCATTGCCTGAAGGGCATTGACAATCAGATTGACAAATATCTGTGACATCTGGGAGGGATCAGCGACAATCTCCGGCATATTGCCCGATAACTCTGTACTGAGACTGACCTTTGAATTCTTGAATCTGCCTTCAAGAAGCGATATGCTTTCCATTACAGAATCATTGATATTGACGGGTATTTTCTGAGGAGGCATCTGCCTTGCAAAGAGCATCAATTTCTTGACAATCTCCCTTGCCTGAAGCGATCCCTTTATAATTTTCTCAAAATCCTTCTCCGTCTGCTCATCAAACTCATTATTATTCTTGATCAGCTGTGCAAATCCCAGAATACTGCCCAGGGGCTCATTGAGTTCATGTGCAACACCTGCTGAAAGCTGTCCTATTGTAGCAAGCCTGTCAGCATGCTGAAGCTGTTTTTCCAGTTTCATTCTCTCATTTCTCGTCCTTTCCCTTTCAAGCACAAGAGATATCTGATTGGCAATTGTCTCAATCAGGTCCTGTTCTTCCGGAAGAAAGAATACCTGTTCCTTCATATCATCGGGGGCAATATGATAGACCTTCAGATAGCCCCTCTTCTTGCGCTTTTCATATATATCCGTCTCTATCACATCACCGGTTTCTTCAAAGTCAGGGGAATAATACCTTGTACCGTCAATCTCCACTTCAACATTGACAAAATCCGGATATTGAAATGACGGGGGAATAACACCTATTATATGGTTGATTATCTCTTCTCTTGATTTCCTCGGTGTCTCCATGAATTTAGAGATCCTGTAGAGACAGGTAAGTTCCTTGATCCTTTCACGCAATGCATGCTGTGCCCTTCTGTTTGCTATTGCAACACCTATTGTAGGGGTTATTGACTCATAAAAATCAATCAGATCCGGATTGAAGAAATCCTTGTCAGGATGCCTCAGAATAACAAGGCCGGTATTTTCACTGTCAATCTCATATCTGAACAGTGCAATGGATTTTTCACTGCTCAGTGTTATTGTTCTTTTGGAGTCTTTCAGGGGAATCTCACATACTCCATTGTCTGCATTGGACCAGAAATTGTGATTCTTTGTAAAGCATTTGTATTCTGTATCAGCACTCTCTTCAAGCATTGCATTGCAGACACTGTATATCTCCTCTTCACAGAGTTCCTCCAATGAACCCATTACATCTTCCTCATCAAGAATGACAAATTTTGTCTTACTGCCGTTTGTGAGTGAATGCCAGTAATAATTGACCATATTGCCCAATGCAATGATCTCAATATCGGGACATGTAGTGAATGAATGGAGTTCACCTGTTACAATTCCGAGAAATTCCACCAGGGGACAGCCCCTGTTTGCATATTTCAGGAGATTCCTGGATAATTGATAGAATTCCTTTGTCAGATTGATTATATTATTATTCTTCATTATAATAACTGCTCTTATTTAGAAAAATAATACCACCTCATTGAGTTTTGTCCACACCCTTGCAAAAAAAAAGCCCCCTTGCGGGGGCATTGACAATTACTTTATCTCTATCTTCTTTGACTTCGCCTTCTCTGATTTTGGGAGTTTCACTTCAAGCACACCATCTTCAAATCCGGCCTTGATATTCTCCGGATCAATGTGCCTCGGGAGTGAGACAGCTCTGTAGAATTTACCGTATGATCTTTCAATCCTGTGATAGGTTTTCTCTTTCTTCTCTTGCTTGGCTTCTTTTTCACCGGATATGACAAGTGTATTGTTATCTATTGAGATATCAATATCATCCTTCTTCATTCCGGGCAATTCCGCAGTGATGACAAATTCATCCTTGTTCTCTTCAATATCTATCAGTGGTGCCCATGTATCCTCAGAAAAATAGTTGTCAAAGAGTGATCCGGGTAATCTTGAACCGAAAAATTCATCCATCTCCTTTCTGAGATTAAGCAGATCACTTAAAGGACTGTATTTCTTTACTTCTTTACCCATAAGTACCTCCTTTTGTAATTTGTTTCATGAGTTTTTCTCCTCTTTCAATATTAATATAATTTACATTGATATTTTGTCAAGTGCTTATCAATGTGTCTCTGTTCATAACAAAACATATACAATGATTTTATTCAGAGATTTTTTTATCCCGTGTAAACTGCCATAATCAGAAGGCTTTTGGATAAAGTTCATAGAGTATATCTATGCTCGCGTATGTTCAGATTATTCTTTGTAAAGAATGAAAGGTATGCTCACCCCAACACCCTTTTTACATTATTTATACTGGACTGTATTTAAGGTACTTATTTGAAGAAAATAAAGGGCTTGACATATTTTGGTATTATGGTATTGTTATACCAATTAAACAAGGAGACATTTTGACTTCTATCATTAACATATCAGAAGCCAGTTATCTTGCCTTTCATGCACTTGCACTTATCGGCATATCACGGAGACGCATGACAGTTAAGGAAATAGCTGAAGAAACAGGAACTTCTGCCAATCATATGTCCAAGGTGATGCAGACAATGGTCCGTGCAGACATTGTTGATTCAGTGAGGGGCCCGTCAGGGGGATTTATGCTCACAGCAGAACCCCGGTCAGTCAGACTGATAGATATATATGAGTTATTTGAGGGGAAGATCACTGTATCACAGTGTCCCTTTCACAGGGTAAAATGTCCATTTGAAAGATGCCTGTTCAATGGCATACTGCAGAAATTGTCAAATGAGTTCCATGATTATCTGAAAGGTAACACAATTCAGGATGTCATAGATAATATAAAACAAGGAGGTTAATATGTTTTGTTATCAATGCGAACAGACAGCCAAACAGCAGGGATGCACTGCCTTTGGGGTCTGCGGAAAGGACCCCGAAACTTCGGACCTGCAGGATCTGCTGATTCATTATGTCAAGCAGATCTCAAAATACAGTCTTGCACTGCATGACAACAACATGAATACACGGGAAGCCGATGTATTTGTCATTGAAGCTCTTTTTACAACTGTGACCAATGTCAATTTTGATGAGGAGGACATTGCAGTAATGATAAGAAAGGCCTGGGAGATACTCAAAATGACAAAACAGCAGTATCTCAGCTCAGGCATTGATGCAGACATAAGTGACAATGCAGTAGAGCCCCCCGAGGGATTAGAGGGCATGCTTGATATCGCTTCACAATACACACTTGATAAGGATATTGAGCGCCTAGGTGAGATAAGGGCAGGACTCTATCATCTGATTCTCTACGGAATCAAGGGAGTTGCTGCTTATGCAGACCATGCTCATATTCTGGGACATGATGATAATGCGCTCTATCAGTTTTTCCACAGGGTTATGGCATTCCTTGATGATGACAATCATGATAATGACGCACTTCTGGGCATGGCTCTTGAAGTCGGTGAGAAGAACATTGCCACAATGGAATTACTGGATAAAGCCAATACGGAGACATATGGTCATCCTGAACCCACAAAAGTGAGGATAACACCCAAAAAAGGCAAGGCAATACTTGTTTCAGGCCATGACCTGAAGGATCTGGATGCCCTGCTCAAGCAGACTGAAGGCAAAGACATCAATATATATACACATGGTGAGATGCTCCCGACACTGGCTTATCCCAAGCTTAAGAAGTACAGTCATCTTGCAGGCAATTACGGCGGAGCATGGCAGGACCAGAGAAAGGAATTTGCTGAATTCCCAGGTGCAATACTGATGACTACAAACTGCATACAAAAACCCAAGGATTCCTATAAGGACAGAATATTCACAACAGGACTGGTCGGATGGCCCGGTGTGGAGCATGTTGACAGGGAGGATTTCTCCCCTGTTATTGAAAAAGCACTGGCAGAAGAGGGATTCAAGGAAGACGGAGAGGAGAAATACATCACCGTAGGATTTGGCAGGAATGCTGTTCTTTCAGTTGCAGACACTGTACTGGACCATGTAAAGAACGGCAAGATCAAGAATTTCTTCCTCATTGGCGGATGCGACGGAGCAAAACCGGGAAGGAATTATTACACTGATTTTGCCAGCCATGTACCCCAGGACAGTGTTATACTGACCCTTGCCTGCGGTAAGTACAGATTCAACAAAATGGATTTCGGTGAGATTGAAGGCATACCGAGACTGCTTGATATAGGACAGTGCAATGATGCATACTCTGCCATTCAGATAGCTGTTGCTCTTGCCGATGCCCTGGACACTGATGTGAATTCACTGCCCCTGCATTTCATACTTTCATGGTTTGAACAGAAGGCAGTATGCATTCTTCTCTCTCTGCTCTATCTCGGAATCACAGATATGCGTCTGGGACCCACATTACCGGCATTTATCAAGGCACCTGTCTTTGAGATACTTCAGGAGAAATTCAATCTTATGCCTGTAAAGACAGCTGATGAGGATTTGAAGGATATTCTCGCTGATGATTACACAGGTGAGATAACAGCCCGTTAATTATACAGAGGGGCGCCAGCCGCCCCTCTTTTAAAGGAGTATTATGAAAATAATAAATACAGACAATACTGAGATGTTCAAGAGAAACAAGAATTTCAATGCATGGAAGTTGATAAGCAGAGATGAAGCTGAAGTCATTGAGATGCATATCAAGCCGGAAATGACAGTGCCTTCCCATATAACACCTGTAGATGTGATATTCTATATTATTGCAGGAAAGGGTTCTGTCACTGTTGGTGATGAAACAGAGGATGTGCATTCAGGTGACTTTATTTTCAGCCCCAAGGATATCCCACATTCACTGAAAGCATATTCAGCCGGAATGAAGATTATTGTGACTAAGACACCCGCACCCTAACCCTTGATAACTGCCAGTGGTCTCAAACGGGCAACAGCAGATGACAGTCCGGCATTGTGCACAGTGCTGATAACATCCGATATGTCCTTGTATGCTTCAGGCATCTCCTCTCTTATTGTTCTGTTTGATGCTGCCAGAACATAGACATTCCTTGATTTCATCTCACCTATTGCATCACTTGCAGACATTTTCCTCAATGCCCCCTTTCTGGACATGATCCTCCCTGCACCATGACAGGTTGAACCGAGTGAAACATCCATAGCCTTCCGGGTACCTTTCATAATATATGAGGCTCTCCCCATATCCCCCGGTATGATTACGGGCTGACCTGTATCCCTTAAGTGGGCAGGCAATCTGCTGTCACCGGGGCCGAATGACCTTGTTGCACCCTTGCGGTGGACAATAAGCTCTTCCTTCACCCCGTCAATACTGTGTTCCTCAACAAGAGCAATATTATGCGACACATCATAAAGAAGATCGGCTCTAAGCATTTGAGGACTTATGCTTAGTACACTTGACAGTATATCCCTTATTTTATGCATAATTATCTGCCTGTTACACCAGGCATAATTGGATGCGCATTTCATGGCAGAGAAGTATTTCCTGCCCTCATCACTGCTGAATGGCACTGAAGCCAGCTGCCTGTTGGGTATATTGAGCCTGTATCTGTTATTGTTGATATGCTTGAGTGTATCCGTGCATATCTGATGGCCGAATCCCCTGGACCCGGTGTGAATCATGATACCTGTCTGACCCTTGAAAAGCCCCCATCTCTGAGCTGTCTCAGTGTCCAGAATACTGTCAACAACCTGCAATTCCACAAAATGATTGCCTGACCCGAGTGTTGACTGCTGCTTGAGCCCTCTCTTGATTGCCCTTTCTGATACTGATGAAGGATCAGCATCCGCCATTCTGCCGGTGAGCTGAGTGTTGTCTATATCCTCATCATAACCCATTCCCCTTGATACAGGCCAGTGAGCCCCTTGTTTCATAATATTTATGAAATCATGCTTCTTTATACTGATGCTTCCCGATGATCCTACACCGGACGGAATATGTGAAAATATTGCTGAGGCAATGTTCTTAATTTCAGCACTAATATCATCCTCAGTGAGATCTGTCTTGAGAAACCTCACACCGCAATTGATGTCATAACCCACACCGCCCGGAGAGATAATGCCGTCAGATGTGTCAAATCCCGCAACACCGCCAATAGGGAATCCGTATCCGGAGTGTATGTCCGGCATTGCCAGTGCATTGCCCCTGATGCCGTCAAGACATGCAACATCGGATATCTGCTTTATTGCACTTTCTTCCAGGAATTGCTCCAGTTTATCATTGATAAATATGATACTGTCTGTCTTCATGTTACCGCTCTTTTCAATGATCACTGTATTCTCATCAATCCGTTTCATACTCAGCCTCAAATATCAAAGATAATATTGGCTTTCCAATGGTCCTGCATCTCTTTAACTGTCAGATTGCTGTATGTTGCAGCTTTTACCAGAACACCGGGATTCTCTGTCTCCATAGGGCAGAGGTATCCCTGCAGATGCATATGAAGGAAGCACTCCTCATTACAATGCAGTTCAGCACTCGCATCTTCACCAATAAAACCCTCTGTCTCATATATATAGATAAGCTCGTTGAGCATATCAACAAGAAGTGTTTCCCTCTCCATGGCACTCAGCTCTATGATTTTTACTGATTGAGGACTGTTCTTGCGGGCAATATTCAATATACTGTAATACCCAAGTGCAGCATTTGCAAATATTTCATCAAGTGAACTGCCCCGCACTTTCAAACCTATATCCGCTGTTGTTGAATAGACATTAAAACTATTTTTCATCTTCACCTCATCTTAATTATAGTGCAGTGAAGATCTGTTTCAATAATGATTATGCAGGGATTCTTGTATTCTAATCCTCAGCCTGTTCAACAAGCCAGTCCTTTGCCTCGTCAAGTGTGTCAAATATCCTGATATCCCTTCCCGATATCCTGATCAGTGAACGCACAATAATTCTCATTATACCGGAGACACCTACAGCAGCACTTGCCCTGATATGCGGCGTGACAGTTGCAGAGAATTCCTTCATGTGATTTGTTGCTTCCGTATTGTAATGAGCACCAGTTACATCTGTGAGCAGGAGTACGGATTTCTCCGGCTGCATCTGGCATATGCGCTTGGCTTCATCAAATTGAGCCATGCTCGTTTCAACATCCGGTGAATTAGTCACATCAAGATACAGTATCTGTCTGTCCTTATGGGTTATAAAACTTACAGGCATGACTCCTCCTTTTTCTATAAATATAAATTCTTACTGAGGATTTGTCAAGACAGCATTTAAGACAATATTGATATCCGGGAGCTTGTCAAACCTATAACACAAAAAGATATATGCCTTGGGATTTAACAAAAAGCGCTATTTGAGTATTGTAATTATTCTGCTGAATCTTGAATGATCCTGAGAGACAATCAATATGTATTTACCGGATGCGGGGAATTGATGAGCATTGACAAGCATTCCGCTTTCTCCTGTAAACCGCATTACCGATGAACCGTGTATAGTGTATATATCAGCAGTGAATCTCTCTGCTTCAGAGTGTATCACAATGCCCTCGCTGGAGTATCTAATGTCAATACTGCTCTGAGCTGTGTGGGTTCCTTCAACACCCAGATGGGGATAATAAGCCCTTCTTATGAGTGTTGTATCTATGACAAACGGATTGGGCTTGCCTTCCTGATATGACCCTATGTCATTTGTTCTGTCTATCTCCCTGCTGTCAACAAGGTCCTGATAATGCCAGTCAAACAGCACATCCTTCTGCGAGTTCCACCAGCTTTCATCTGAATCCTCAGCTATGTAATTACTCCTGTACATTGTATAGAAATAATACATGGACCGGGCAGTATTGCCCTTGTGATCCTCTCTCGGCTCAAATGAATAATTGTAGTACACTTCACTCCACAGATCAATGTCTGAAGTGGGCTTTGATGTGGATTCCTGATCATCATAGAACCACTTATCCGTATAATTATCATCAATTTCATCAAAGGGCAGACTCCCCCGTGCACTGTTTGCTTCTTCTCTTGTCGGATAGAGATGATGAAGGTCTCCCTTTGCCAGACCTGATGCACCGAGGCTCTGAGGCCATGTGTGTTCACAGTTTATTCCCTTGCTATAGGCATCTGAACTGGGGTCAGCAGAGGGGTCAAGATAGATTGTATAACCGGTATAAACCCCTGTCAAATAATTATTATCATTGTCAATTGTACCGTACAGCACATCCCTTCCGTCATCATAGCCGAGATTGGAATATGATTTATAATTGGCAGTTATTGAATCAATGAGATCCTCGCCCGTTATTCCCGGGAAGAGTACTTCACTGCTTAATACAAGTGTGCATAATAATAGAGATATAAAAATTATTTTTTTCATAACATTTAATTATAGTATAAATTCTTTATGATTGCAATTACTTTTATTGGCAAGATTGCATTGTCTGTAATGATAATAAGAAGCTATGATTACTGTAATAGATGCTGGAATAGAAAGGGCTGCTGAAAGCAGCCCTTTTGATATTTACATTCCTGGCACATTCTCAGGTACATCCTCAAGTGTCTCAGGCAGAATCATCTGCTCCAGACCGTAGCCGTAAACCTTATATGACTGTCTGTCTTTTGAGAATTTAATATATACCATACCCTGTTTTTCCGGGTCAAATTCCGGTGTTTCATAACCGCCTTCAATAGCTTTTGTGCCGGGGTTCAGGGGGTTCTGAATATTACCGGGAAGGTTTTCCGTGACCTTATCCATTGAATTGGGATAATAATTATTCTCACTGTATATCTGTTCCATCACGGATTGGACTGTGTACATGTTCATCTGCACCAGTGCCAGTTTCTGCCTCTTCAATGCATCCTCAATTGCTGCACCCCACTCTTCATCATTGCCCTCAAATCTCATGTATGATGATGTATTGCCCATCAGATTGATCTCAAACTTATCCTCTGCAGGATAGAATGAAAATTCCACTGCACCCATGGGGGAGCTGAGCTCACCCTTCTGTTCACCGTCTTTGAATTTACCGTAAGTAATCTCAAGTTTCGTGCCCAGTATATTAGCTGAATCTGTGGGCTCTATCTCAATGGGAACATCCGATACAGAGCTTTCCGGATCAGAGACCCATCTGCCTATCATCTGCTCTTTGGGGTCCTCGCTGCATGATACAAGCATAAGCAAAACTGCAAATAAACTAATCACTACAATCAAATTTCTCTTCATTAGATTCCTCCTGTATTATTTCAATTTGTAATATTATATTGAATTTGGGACAAATGTCAAATCATTTTTCTTGATTATTCTTCCTGAGGTTATATAATATTGATATAATCATTTAGAAAAGGAGTGATAATGAAAAGATTAATCTTTATTATTTTACTAATCATCTTGGCTGCATCATGCACATTGCTCAATACAGAGACAGATGTAAGCGGTCTGTATATCTATACAGGTGCCTTTGTATCACAAAAAGTATTCACGGATACAACAATGACAGAAGACACAACATACAGTGCAGGAGCTATTATGCTCACATGGGAGACAGTACAGGATATCACGGGCGATCATATTGTTATTGAAAAATCCATTGGCAATACTGACAATTATGCCCCCATTGATTCTGTGCAGGTGAAGAGAAGCGGAAGTTATTCTGATTCTATTCTCTCAGGCAACACCTATTACTATAAACTGATGCTCAATAAAGAAGGTGACAGAAAACTGATGAATGAGTATGAAATTGAAATTCCAAAACTTACATTCTATGAACCGACAATAATGGACACCACTATTGAACCTACAAATATCAATATTGTTTACAATGACATCAATCCCGGGGAGAATTATAAGGTGATACTGAGGGACACAAGCGGAACCAAACTCTGGGAGGAGACATTCTCAGACACAACAGCACTTTATGACGGTGATTCACTTGACACAGGCATCTATGCGCTTGAAGTTTCTACAATACTGTCTGATGTTGTTTCAAATGAATCTGTTGTTTCAACAACAGGCATTACACAGTTTGCCATCTGGCCTTAATCTGAGATTACGAGAGCAGCAGTAATTACTGCTGCTCTTTCATTATCTCATTGAGGCGCTTTACTGCGCAGAACTCCCCGCACATTGTGCACACATCATCATCCCCAATCTCTGATTGTTTTCTGAATCTCTCTGCCTTACCGGGATCAACAGCATGCTTAATCTGACTGTCCCAGTCAAGATCATGCCGGGCAATTGACATTTCCCTGTTCTGCTTAACAGCATAATCCATACCCTTTGCAAGGTCAGCGGAAAATGCTGCAATCTTTGATGCTATGACCCCTTCACGCACATCCCGGGGATCCGGGAGCCTGAGATGCTCTGCAGGTGTAACATAACACAGGAAATCAGCGCCGCTCATTGCAGCAACAGCTCCCCCTATTGCTCCGGCAATATGATCATATCCTGCTGATATGTCATTGACAAGCGGACCCAGCACATAGAAGGGGGCATTGTGGCATAATTCCTTTTCAATCTCCATATTGAGAGCGACTTTATTGAGGGGAACATGACCGGGGCCTTCAACAATCACCTGTACGCCTTTGTCCCAGGCTCTTTGGGTGAGTTCTCCCAGTGTAATCAGTTCTTCAATCTGCGCCCTGTCTGTTGCATCATCGCATGCTCCGGGCCTCAGTCCGTCGCCCAGTGATATGGTCACATCATATTCTTTCAGTATATCAAGTATTTCATCAAAATGCGTGTAGAGCAGTGATTCCTTGTTATTATGCTTCATCCATGCTGCAAGCATGGACCCGCCTCTTGACACTATATTGAGAAGCCGGCCTTCTTTTGCCATTTTCTCAAATGCATCACGCGTCACACCTGCATGAATTGTCATGAAATCCACTCCATCAACAGCCTGCTCCTCAACTGTCCGCAGGAAATCATCCAATTTCATATCAACAATATCCCTCTTTTCTACAGACATATTGAATCCTGTCTCATATATGGGAACAGTACCGAGCATTACGGGACAGTTCTTCAATATGGCTTTCCTGATCTGCTTGATCTTACTGCCCAGAGAAAGGTCCATGACAGAATGAGCACCTGCTTCAACTGCTGAGCGGAGCTTCTCCAATTCCTCATCCGGATTCATATGATACGGGGAACTACCTATATTGGCATTGATCTTTGTTGAGAGACCCTTGCCCACTGCAAAATAATGTTCTTTGGCTCTTGTTTTATTATGAGGCAGGGCAATATTGCCTTCGGCAATGCCTTCTCTTATGAATTCCGCACTGACATTTTCCTCAGCAGCTGCTTTGTTCATTATCTCAGTAATATTGCCTTTTAATGCTTCAATTCTCTGTGTCATGATATCTCCTGAATATATTATTTATTTCTTCTATTCTTTCTTCCGGTTCTTCAGAGCTTGCAGATCCCAGTCAGACAGATAGTCTAATTACAATATGGGCAAAACTTTATCGTAGAGAAATCATCGAAAAAGGGAACATAGAGTTTATTTCATTAAAGAAATTGGGTACAGCTGAAGATTTAATATTTAACCTACACTATTTAGAATATTCTGAAAGCGTATTTATTTTAAATGTACCATTATATCACTATAGAAAATATAATCAGTCCTCTTTAACTAAGACTTATAAAGGTGAATTAATAAAAAATTGGAAGTGTTTATTTGCTGAAATATATAAGATTATTGAAGAGAAAGAGGAGTGTTATAAATTGGCATATTATAATAGAATCTCCCTTAGTATAATTGGATTAGGTCTGAACGAGATGAATAATCCAAAAGGAATCATCTATAAATTTAAACGTTTGAAAAGCATATTAAAGGATGATCTATTTCGGGAATCTTATAGGAATTTGACATTTTGCTACTTTCCAATACAATGGAAGCTTTTCTTCCATTTTGCTAAAGCAAGGAATGTCATTGGTATGTATATTATGCTTCGATTGATCTTTTATATTCTAAGTTCAAAAAATCGTTAGAAGCATAATGCTTAAATCAATATGATCCGGGATCATGAACCTAGACACGGATTTATTAATTTCGTATTAAACAAATAAGTTGTACAATAGAATGAATTCATAGATTGGATGGAAACAAATAAACAAAAAGTGCTAGCTAGAGTGGCCACAAATGCAATTACTTTGGATATATTATTGAAAGGACAATTAAGATACCTTAGTCAATACTATAAAGTACTTGCAATTGCTTCTGGTGAAGAAATATTGGATCTAATACGAAAAAGAGAAGGCGTTTCAACAATTCATGTCAAGATGAATAGAGAAATTAGATTAGTTAAGGATATAGGGTCATTAATTAGTCTGATTATCATTTTTTTTAAAAATCGTCCATATATTGTGCATGTTAATACGCCAAAGGCAAGTCTTCTTGCAATGATTGCAGCAAAAATATGTAAGGTGCCTCACAGATTATATACGGTTACCGGCTTAAGATTTGAGACAACTACCGGACTCCAGAGAACGCTTTTAATGTTTATGGAAAAGATTACTTGCTTTTGTGCAACAAAAGTGATTCCAGAAGGGGGCGGGGTTAAATTTACTCTACAAAAACATAGAATAACA
>JAWOBN010000026.1:0-23810 GCA_046484245.1 bacterium
GCAACCAATGTTTCTGCAGCAAATTACTGGAGATACGGCGCATCCTTCTCAGCAAAATTCGGGGCATTTGTGCCTTTTGTTGAGGGATACGGCAGGAAATATGTTGCTTCAGCCCTCTTTGAGGACCAGTATATTATTTATGCATCAGGCGGAATGAGATTTGATACTCCGGCAGGCCTTGTTATTGACCTCGGTTCGGATTACAGGATAACAAGATTTTCAACATCACCGCGGCCTGATACAGTAAGAAGCAATGTTTACAATATTAATGAAGGGTGGAGCGCAGTACCTGACTGGAGATTCCATTTCGGACTGTCATATTACTATGATTTCATCAAGGACGCAGCCCCCATTGTCATTGAAACCAAAAAGACACTTGTCACAGGCAAGATCGTTGATGAGGAAAACGGGGAACCGCTCAGTGCAATAGTGACAATGCCCGGTTACAGTAAAGACATAAGGGTAACAACAGATTCAACAGGTACATACTCAATAGAGGTCAATCCCGGGACAATAAGGATAAGGGTCAACCGTGAAGGATATAAATGGAAAGAGAAAGGCATTATCATTGAGAAGGGCCAGACAAAGATAGTGGACTTCACATTGGTGCGCAAGGAAGAGGCAAAGGGAACACTGGAAGGCAAGGTTGTCAATAAATCAGACAATGAGCCCATACGCGCTACAATCTCTTTCCCCAATACTGATATACCCAATATAAGGTCCGGTTCATCAACAGGCAAATTCCGCATAGACATGGAGCCGGGCACATATCAGATGACTGTTTCAAAGGAAGGATTCATAGAATGGAGTCAGCCGGTTGAGATTGAACAGGACAAGACCCTTGTGATGACAATTGAACTGCTCAAGAAAGGCGGAAGGATAAATCTTGTCGGTATTCATTTTGACAGCGGTAAAGCAACAATAAGACCGTCATCATATCCTGTTCTGGACAGGGCTGTTGATATGCTCAAGGAAAACCCCAATGTGAGAATTGAGATTCAGGGACATACTGATTCAGTAGGCAGTGCATCAAACAATCTTTCACTCTCACAGGCAAGAGCAGAGTCAGTGAGGAGTTATCTCATAAACAGAGGCATCTCAGCGTCAAGGATTATTGCAAAGGGATATGGTGAGACAATGCCCATTGCAACCAATACAACAAGGTACGGCAGACAGCAGAACAGAAGAATTGAATTCCTGATTTTAGGGGATTAAATAATATAAAGAGGGCTCACTTCAGAGCCCTCTTTTCAATAAATTCTATGCAGTTTTCAAGAGAGAGTGTGTTTATCTCATCCTGTCTGTGGACAATATCAATAGCAGGCCCGTGATCCGGTGACACCCTCAGAAACGGCAGGCCCGCAGTTATATTGATGCCGTCTTCAAAGGAATATATCTTGAAAGGAATGAGAGCCTGATCATGATACATGCACAGATAGACATCTGTTCTCTTCATCCTCTCAGGGAGGAAAGCTGTATCAGAAGACACAGGCCCTTCTATATCATATTCATTCAAATCATCTATAATTGATTTCAGATTCTTGTCATGCTGGGCAATAAGGCCATTGTCCGAACAATGCGGGTTGAAACATAATGCAGCAATACGGGGTCTTTTACCCATATACTCCCTGAAGAATGAATCAATATTGCCCAGATGCCTCAACAAAAGGTCTCTGTTTACTGTATCAATAACATCATCTATAGGTATATGGGTTGTAGCAGGACATACGGATATTCTACGGGAATAGAGTATCATTGACTCGCTTGAATCAAAGCATCTGCCGAGATACTCAGTATGGCCGCCGAACCCTTTTATGTACATGGATGTGCTTTTTTTATTAAGGGGCATTGTGATAAGGGGATGGGTATCCTCTTTGATCATTCCCACTGCCTTTATCAGTGAGAGAGCAGCATATTCCTTTGTGAAATCAGTGTCACTGCCCGGAGTAAAGCTGCGGGGTACAATATCGGGATTTATGCAGTCAATATTATCCGGTATATCCAGACGGAAGAACTCTGAGCCTCTCTCCAGTATTTCCCTGTGTATTGTAATGGAGAATTTTATGGAGGGATAATTATGCACTGTTTTGAGAATGAGGAAGAGGTTGATGCCGGAGATATCCCCGGCAGTCATAATTATTCTATTCATCAAGATGCTTTATGTATATATCCTCTTTTGCTGAGGCAATAATATCATCAATTCTCTCTTCTATCTTCCTGCCCTCAATCATGTTCCTGACAATATCCCTGACCTCTTCAAATTCACTGGCATATCCGCCCTTGACATTCTCCATCATGAATATTTCATAACCCCAGTCACCCTTCTGCACATCAGAGAGCTCGCCTTCTTCAAGACCGGTCAGAATATCCCTCAGGGGATTGTCCAGTGATCCAATGGGCAAATTACCTATGAATCCGCCTGATGATGCAGTGGATGCATCCTCTGTGTAGCGTGATGCAGCTTCCTTGAAATCAATTTCACCGGATTTGATCATCTCATGGACTGTTTCAGCTTTTTCCTTTACACGGACAGAATCATCCCTGTCAATTGTATATGATACGAGTATTCTTGAATAATCAATGGAATCTCTTGCATAATCATGTATCTTCATTATCTCAAAACCGTCCATGGACTGGGTGTAGAGGATTGAATCAGCATCCTTGTAGGCATATAGGAATTGCGCGACCTCGGGAGACAGCTCATCGAACTTCTTCCAGCCTATTCTGCCGCCCTTCCCTGCGGTTTCACCATGATCGGAGTATTTCCCGGCAATATACTCAAATGAATCACCCTGTTTGAGGGAGCGTATCAGGGCATCAGCCTTCTCCAGTGTTGACATCATTGTCATTGAATCGGGTTTTATAATAAATGATATGTGATAGAGGTCTGCAGTAAGGGGATCTTTGAATGAATCCCTGTTTTCCTCATAGTACTTCTTCACTTCAGCCGGTCTTACACTGATCTGAATGCCCCTGTTGAAGAGTATCTGCTGTTTGAGAAATGATATTTTCCTCTGTCTGAAATAGAACCGGCGCAGCTCACTCTCTGTCATGCTGTTTTCCTTGAGGAATTCCTCAAACTCCTTCTGGCTGTTGAATGAAGAACCTATCATATTCTCTATGTAATTCTCCACCTCATTCATCACAGAGACAGAATCAAGCTCAATACTGTCTCTCTTTGCAATAATGTAGAGGATCTTCTCATTTACAAGACCCTCCACATAATTATCCTTCAGTGAATCCTTGGCAGCCTGAGAGTAGAACGGGGATTTTTCAACAAACTCAATGCCCCTGTCTATTTCACTCTTCAGAATCGGCTCATCACCAACCACAATGCTCACCCTGTCAATAAGACGGGCACCGGTGACTATTACTATCAGCGAGATTAGAAGTATTGCTGTTAATGCTCTATTTCTGGTCATAATACTTAATGTCCGCTTCCTGTTTCAGTTTATTGACATAGGATTCAAACTTTGTCTGCCTCTTCTGCTGGAAGACAAGCTGGCCTATCATATTCTTCATATCAGCGTAGCTTTTTGCTGAAGGGGCTGTGTCCATCAGTTTAACAATGGCGAATGTGCCCTGCTGTGTCTTGAATGGCTCGGAAACATCACCCTTCTTGCTGAGGGAGAATGCAATTGAGTCAATTGACGGATAGCCGGCAACTGTCCAGTCAGTGTATTCAAAGTACCGTGTCATGACTCCGCCTTCCTTGCCTGATATTGTATCAAGCGAGAATTCATTTGCCACTGATCTGAATGATTTCCTGCCTCTCTTTATGAGATCGTACAGTGAATCCGCAAATGACTCGCCCTGTGAAGGATGAAGCAGCACAAGGGCTATTTTCCTCTTCTCTTCAAATTTGCCCTTTCTCATCTGATAGAATGAGCGTATCTCATCTTCCTTGGGGTATTCAACCTCCAGTTCATTCTGTATGTACTGATTGGCAATAGCCAGACGCCTCTGCAGTTCCAGCTGATTGACAAAAACAGTGTCATTCATCACATCTGATTTCACTGCCTTTTCATATATGAGGAAATTATTGACCAGTTCATCTATGAGTGCCTGTTTCTGCTCCTCATCTATCTGGGTCATATCTCCGAAGAGATTTATCAGATCCTCTGTTATATATTCATCATTGACCTTTACGATTTTTTTGCCTGATGTGAGAAAACCGTCATTGTCATTTGAGCATGATACAGAAAATAATCCTGTCAGGATAATCACTGCCATTAGTGTTATTGCTGCTTTTTTCATCATTTCCATTCTCCTGTTTATTTGTTATATATTTCTCTGAGAACTTTCTCATAGTTCTTTTCATATACTCTAACCCTGCCATCTTCTTCATATTTTGCAAGCATCTCATCCATTCTCTTGTCAATTGTATGCTTGATATATTCTGTCTTGACCTTGTTCTTATTTTCCTCAAATGGCATGGGGTTGGGTTCATCAAGCATGACGACCTTGATGACATTATAACCGTGGCTGTTCTTGAAAACATCCGAGACATTGCCCAGACCTGTTTCAACTGCTTTCTCATAGTATCCTGTCGTATCATCGGATGTCTTTACAGTATAGTCCGGTTTTGCGAATTCCTTGGGTTTTTGTGTTGAATAAACACGTGCAAGGTCCTTGAATGATTTACTGCTTGTATCCAGTGAATCCACAATCATGTCAAAGCGTTCCTTGTCGGGATTGGAGATAATATAGAATCCGGCCCTGCCTGTCTGCATGAAGAGGTCTGTATTATTCTCATAGAATGACCTCAGCATACTGTCACTGACCTCTACGCTCTGCCGTATATTCTTTGCCAGATTCTGTTCTGCAAAGATAGCTGCTCTCAGTTCTATCTCCTTGCTCACTTCATCATCAAGATGTATTCCCATTCTCCTGCCCCTGTTGTATATGGACATGAAGAATACCATTCTCTGGGCAAGGCCCTTCATATTCTTCGTCTCCTTCATGGGAATAGCACCGAATTGATATTTGTCATTGTACTTGACAATACTGTCAATTGTCCAGTCACCGAAAATAGACCTTACAAGCACTGTATTCCTGTGCTTGTCATCCACTTTATCCGTATCCATCTGATTCATGCCTGTACCTGAAAGATAATCCATGAATTCCTCAATATTCCCTTCCATAGGATTATACTGAGCAATGCCCTCCAGATATTCTATTGACCATTCCTCCAGTTCCTTCTTCTTCTTTGCTTCAAGCTGTTTCGTCAGCATCTTCTTCTGGCTGTCCCATGAATCCAGTGACTTGTACTCCCTTCTGTTGACCCTTATAATGTGATATCCGAACGGGGACTCAACCGGTCTGCCTATGATGCCTATGGGCTGTGTCATTGCAGCATTCTCAAAGGGCTTGACGAATTTGTCGCCCGAGAATGGCTTCAGCCTGCCTTCATTATCCTTATTATTGGTGTCAATTGAATACTCTGCAGCCAATTCGCCGAATAATGACGGCTTGCTCTTCAGTACATTGTAGAGACTGTCAGCGAGCTGTTCGTCTTCAACATCCACCAGTATATGCTGAGCCCATACTGTTGTATTGAGGCGATTGAAATATTCAAATACCTCATGCTCGGGCACATGCACCTTTTCTGTGACAAGTGCATTGTAAACACCGTCAGTGAGGTATCTGTTTATTGTCCTCTCAACCATTACCTCAATTTCCTCTGTATCGGCACTATCAACAGAATTCATCAAGACAGCATACTGCCTCATTATGTTCTCAAAATTGATATCCGCCTTCTCTTTGAACCTGTCAAAATCAGTCTCCCCTTTCACACCGGGGAATACGCGCGTAAACTGGTTTTTATGAATAGTAAACCTGCCGACTTTTGCCAATTTGTAATCACTGCGGGAACAACCTGTTAAAAATACTGCAAGTATAAAAATAATTAACATTGCCTTTCTGATATTCATTAGACCTCCTTTTGTCTAAGTTATTATAATAGCAAATTATACTGCGTTTTTCAAGAGTTTTCTGATTGTTCTTATATCCATATCCCTGCTGTCTATGATTATCCGGAAGGGATTCTCATACTTTATCTCAAGATGCCTTTCAGTGCCTGATATCAGTTTATTGAGAACTGCCTTGGGAGGACTGTAATCAAAGAGGAATTCAACTGTCAGTTTATTGCCCGTACTCTTCACAGCAGATATTCTCGCCTCCCTGCAGAGCAGCTTGATCCGGCGCAGTGTGAACATATTCTCAATCTCCCGGGGCATTGAACCGTATCTGTCAATAAATCTCTTCTTTGCATTATTGAATTTATCCGCCTTGTCAATGGCATTTATCTCCCTGTACAGCTTGGATTTGCCTGATGCCGAGAGGGGGAAATCATCCGGTATATATGTTTTTACAGGTATGCTGACAGTGGGTTCTATGACCTCCATTGTCTTCATGCCCCTCACCTCTTCAATTGCCTGTTTCAGCAGTTTGTAGTACAGAGAAAACCCCACTATTCCAATATTGCCGTGCTGCCGGGTTCCCAGCAGATTGCCCGCACCCCTTATTTCCAGGTCTTTCATTGCCAGCTTGAATCCTGCACCGAGGGAGGAGAATGACTTGAATGCCATGAGACGCCTCTTGGCATTATCCGTCAGATTCTTCTCATCTGAAATTATCACATAGCAGAATGCATCCCTGTGACTCCGGCCTATCCTCCCCCTCAACTGATGAAGCTGTGCAATGCCGAATCTCTCGCCATTGTTTATTATCATTGTATTGGTTGTGGGATTGTCAATACCCGATTCAATGATTGCTGTTGAAAGCAGCACATCGTATCTCTGCTCCCAGAAATCAAGCATTATGTTTTCAAGTTTCCTTGAAGGGAGTTTTGCATGAGCCGGTATGACAGAGATGCCGGGGATGAGTGACTCCAGTTTTGTCCTGACTGATTTGAGGCTGCCTATCCTGTTATGGACAAAATAGACCTGCCCGCCCCTGTTTATCTCCCTGATAACAGCATTCCTTATCACACTGTCATCCCATCTCATCACATCTGTCTTCACCGGTTTTCTCCCTGAGGGGGGTGTCAGTATATTGGATATGTCCTTGATGCCCGAAAATATCATCTCCAGTGTTCTGGGTATCGGTGTTGCAGACATATAGAGCACATCAATATGCCGCTTTATCTCCTTTATCTTATCCTTCTGCTTCACACCGAATCTGTGTTCTTCATCTATTATGAGCAGTCCGGGGTCAGAGTACTCCACATCATCACTGAGCAATGCATGTGTGCCTATTATCAGGTCAATGCCGCCCTCTTTGAGCAGGGTCTTTATGCGCCGCTTTTCCGCCTGTGACCTGAAACGGGAGAGCATTTCAACCCTAATGTCAAAATCACTGAATCTCTCTGTCAGTGTCCGGAAATGCTGTTCAGCCAGTATTGTTGTCGGCACAAGGAGTATGGACTGTTTGCCTGACAGATATGCCTTGAATATGGCACGCGCCGCAACCTCTGTTTTCCCGTATCCCACTTCCCCGCATACAACACGCTCCATTGGTCTGGGGGATTCCATATCATGCTTGATGTCTTCAATTGCCTCTATCTGATCAGGTGTCTCCTCAAATACGAATTGCTCCTCCATGTCAATCTGCCTGGGGGTGTCGCTTTTGAAGGCGAATCCGTCTGACATCTCCCTCTCTGCATAAACACGGAGCAGTTCACCTGCAATTTTTTTCAACCCCCTCTTGATTTTTTTCTTCTTCTTCTCAAAATAGCCCTTGGAAAGCGGGGACAATGCAACATTCTGACTGCCCGGAGCATGATACTTGTCCACAAGATTGATCTGGTCAACAGGCACAAAGACCCTGTCATTGTCCTTATAGTATATTTTCAGGCAGTCTGTAACCCTGGAACCGAGAGTTACCCTCTCAATACCCGCATACCTCCCGATACCGTAATTTTCATGTACAACAAGGTCTCCGTTTGAGAGGTCTTCAATATCCTCAATATATACTGACGGCAGTCCGAGTGCTCTCCTGTTGTATATCCTGTCCCTGCCGAATATGTCAAAATCATTTAGAAGGAGCATCTGCCCCTCATGCAGTATGAATGACCTGTATATATGGCTCTTGTGAATATGAGCAGAGGGGAATAATTCAGTGAGGCGCTTGTATTCGTAACCGGATGATGTGAATATATTGAGCCCGTACCCGGGGTATTTTGCCATCTCCTTCCTGAAACCCTCTGATGTTCTTGTCTGCGGCACAAAATCCTCATTCTTGTCTGTATCCGTATTGCCCCCGAAGAGGAAATTGTCCATGTCAAAGACAGAGTAATCCTCAAAGAATTGACTGAATGACTGCAGTTTTTCAGAATCAGCAGGGGGGAGTATGAATTTATCCAACCGGCTCATTGATGTCTGCTTTTCAATGCCAAATAGCCTTATGCTCTCTATTTCATTTCCGTACATCTCTATTCTCACAGGCTCGGATATATAATCATAGATATCAATTATAAATCCTCTTACAGCATACTCGCCCCTCTCATAGACATTGTCCTTTCTTTCAAATCCCGCCTTATCCAGCCGGCTGAGCAATGCATCCCTCTCCGTCTCCATGCCCTTTTTAAGTATTAGTGATGACGAGAGGAGGGATTCTCTTGAAGGGAACCTTTCCTCTCTTATTGATGACAGAGCTATGACAGAACTGCCGTCCCTTACTATGCGCGTCAGCTTGGGTATCAGTGTCTGCTCATTGTCCATGTCCAGTGTCCGGTAATCCTCACCGAGGAGGTCCATATGCTCTTTTACTGCAAATATATCATCAATGGACTGAGTGAGGATCACCCTCCTGCTGCTGTCTGCAAGAAGAAACAGTCCCGCCCCGGGCACGGACTCACTGATAGTGAGGGTTTTGTTTATTTTATGATGTATTGCTTCTATATTCATTATTGACATTTTCCTGATTTAAACTACAGTATATTGTATGAATAAATCAATTGCAATACTCATTACCCTTCTGCTGCTCACTGCAGGATGTTTCATGAGCTATGAAACAAGATATATAACATTGACCCATGTGCCTTCAGACCTCTCGTCACAGACATACAATGAGGGCTTCAATGATATAAAGGTGACTGTTGTTGACGGGGATCCGGGCAATTATTATTTTGAGGTGCTCAGTGAACCTGACAGTGCCAATATCATTGACCTGGGGAATGAGACATTCAATTTTGTTGACAGGGCTCCGTCTGCTTCACAGATGGATTCATCGCCCGCGCGGATATACAGGGGTCATCTCTATATTGTCAAATGCCGTGACGGTTACGCAAAGCTCAAGGTTGCCTCTATTTCCGGCAGTTATATCTATGACATTGAAATTTCCGCCTACTATGAATTCTCTGCCGATTCCGTGTTCTAAACCCATATAAAAAGGAGAAGAGATGAAACGATCCGCACTCATTATAATAATGACAGGTCTTGCTGTATTGATATGGGGTGACTACCTCAATATAGTAAAACCGGAGAAGGATACTGAAATATATCATACTGTAGGGGATATTGCATTGTCCAGAACAGAAGCACCTGCAGGCAATTCCCTGAAGAGTGTTCTGATGGACAATGATGATTTCTATCTCATTGAGCATATTCCGGCAGTTCACTCCATACCATCAGACGCTGTTGTGTACAGTGATTTTGAGAATGATTTCATGATAATAAGGGACACAGGCGGTATTGATTTCAATTACAGGCAGTCGGAGATTACCCGTCTGTTCATGGATGAACCTGCTGTAAAGGGTACTGCTCCTGCCGGGACTATGGGCGCAAAGACAGATTATCAGCTCCTTGACTCCATTGCATCATTTGTATCAGAGGATTCACTGTACAGTACAGTTGCTGTTCTAAGCGGCGAGTACCCCTATCCGTCCGGATATTACAATGTATCACGGTTTGTTGACCAGCCGGGATGTGATACTGCGACCAATTACCTTGCTGCCAAATTCACGCATTACGGCTATGATTCTGTTTATACATTCCCCTTCACAGGCACATTCTCCTCATGGCTCGGAGGCGGTACGTTCAATACACAGAATGTTGTGGCATTCAAGGAGGGTTACGGAACCTCTGATGAGTGTATTGTCATAGGCGCGCATTTTGACGCAATTTCCTATCCTGCTGATGATCACACAACCATAGCCCCGGGTGCTGATGACAATGCTTCAGGCACAGCCGGTGTGCTTGAGATAGCAAGGACATTATACAGCATTGACACTGAGCGTGATATTTACTTTGTCTGTTTCTCCGGTGAAGAGGAGGGGCTGTACGGTTCATACTATTTTGTTTATGATTATATTGTTCCTGAAAGCATTTCAGTTTACAGTATGATAAATCTTGATATGATAGGATACACATCAAGCGGATACGGTGTGAATCTTCACGGCAAGACACTTTCCAGTCCCCTGATCAATCTTCATAAGGATATTTCGGACAATATCACCGGACTGACAAGTTATATTGCAGGGTCCAGTTCAGGCAGTGACCATTATTATTTTGAGCAGGCGGGGATAAGAAGTGTGTTCGCTATTGAAAATGAGTTCTCACCTGTTTATCATTCATACCAGGATTCCATTGCCTATATGAACCCCGCATTCATGACAGATGTGGTAAAGGCATCAACAGGCACTGCCTATTCCGTGGCATTCATGCCTGTATCGCCATTTACTGTCAATGCCTCAGACAATGGCGATTCATCTGTTGCAGTCACATGGACGCTTTCTTCATCAAATGACATATCCGGATACAGGGTCTATTACAATGATTCATATATTGACGCACCCGACACAAATCAATATACACTGGAGTCCCTCACACCCGGTACACTTTACAATATCCATGTCACTGCACTGGACACACAGGGCTTTGAGGGTTTTGCTGAAGCATACGATACTGTGACTCCGTCTGATATACCCCATAGTGTTTCCATCCGGGAGTTCTCAGCTGACTCACAGAGCATCAGCATAGTATATTCATCATCCCTCTCAGGGGACATAGACCATTACAATATTTACAGGAAAGAGGGTGCATCAGCATTTGAACTCCTGGATTCTGTCAGTGACACCTTTTACACGGACAATACACCTGCAGAGCAGTATGTGTATAATTACTATGTCACTGCTGTTGACACTGATTCCTATGAGAGCAATCCCTCGGATACTGCAAGGGCGCGCATTGTATCACTCAATGAATATATGATTGTCATTGATGAGACAAAGAACAATTCAACATTGCTTACAGACAGTCATGTTGATGCATTCTATGACAGTGTATTTGAGGGTTACACGCATTATCTGTGGGACGCTGATTCTGCTTCCGGTGTCAATATCAGCCATTTCGGCAATTATGCAATCCTTGTTTATATTGATGATGACCTTACTGAGAGCAAGCTCTATATGCCCCATATTGAGGACTATATAGAGAATGGGGGCAAGGCAATACTGATGGGCTGGGATATCGGCAGTGTAATACTTGACAATCCTTCCGTATTCCCTGCATCATCCGGCAGCAGCTCCATTGCAAGCGATTTCTTTAATATTGATACATATAACAGGAATCAGGGCTTTGACATGGATTACCTCAATTACAGCTTCAATGCAGAAAATGATTCCTTCTATTTCTCACCGGATAAACTGCCGAGGGGCTCAGGCGGCAATCTCTCATATTCCGGTGTATTCGGTCTTATTGATTCCAATGTGTCCGACATGGCTTCTTATCATTCTGTTTCAGATGACAGTGCCTTTGCCGGCAAACCGGTCATATACAGGAATAATGACAATAATATGATAGTTGCCAATATACCTCTATTCCCCCTTATTGAATCAGACGGAAAGTCACTGATGGACAATCTGCTCTCGCAACTGGGTTGTTATTCGGGACTGACCGGCAGGGATACGGGTGTTTCAAGATCCGTTGAACTGTTAAGCAGGGTATCATCAGGCATTATTGAAATGAATATTGAGGGATTTGGCGGCAGCAGTATTGACATTGCTCTCTATTCAGCTGACGGCAGACTCGCATCCCGTATATTGAGCAGTGTTCCCGGCAAGAACAGCATTTCTGTGAGCCGCAGAGTCAATGTGCCGTCAGGCATATATTTCATAAAGATAAATTCAGGGGATTACTCCAGTACAGAGAAGATATATATGATACAATAAAAAAAGGGGGCATAAGCCCCCTTTTTATAATCATGCCTGCTTTTTCAATCAGTAAATCGTGTATTCATAGTTATCAGAGGAAGTGTAGCCCTTTCTTGTGGGATCATACTCCTCTCCGCCTATCATGTTTCCATTACTGTCAAGCATCCATCCTTCATCATCAGTAATTGCCTTGTAGATAATGATCTTCAGGCTGCTGTGACTGGGCAGATTGATTGTGGAGAACTGGAATCCTTCACCGTCTTCTGTCAGGACAATTTCGCCTTCCAGATTGTACCAGCCATTTGAATAATACATCACCTTGATGTTCTCACTGGTTACTGTTGCCGGATCCAGATCATCATCAAAATCAACTTCAATGTAATTGCCGGAGAAATTGACGGAATTGACATGAAGCGGTGTATCATCATCAGTAGGATCCTCTGCTTCTGTCATGAACTTGAATTCAAAGTCAGCAGGTGTGTCTGTTGTGTATTCCTCATTCCAGGGAACCATCACATTGCCGGCTGCATCTGTGATATCAGCACATGTGAGTGTCACTGTAAAGACCTCTTCATACTTTACTGTGTCCAGGAAGAATACGTATGTTGATGAGTCAGCGCTCATTCCTATGAGGTCAAAACCGCTTACTGCATCTCCGTCAGATTCAGTGAGTTCAATATTATTCACTACACTGGCTGAATCCATTGCCTCGTCAAAAACAACCCATACCCCGCTGTCATTGGGCCACTGACCCTGGACAGGACCGAAATCTGTGAGTTCGGGGTGAGTATAGTCCTTGAATTCACTATTGCCTGTTCCTGTGTAGAAATAGAGGAGTATGTCATCATACGGTGAACCGTCCTTCACATCATTGCCGTTTCCGTCAAGATAATCACCATTGATACTGGTCAGGTCGTCTGCACTGAGTCTTACAACATATGCAGCGTCATCACCGAATGTTCCGGATATTTTGATGCGCTTGAAATCCCTCTCATACTCAATAGTGCCTTCAAAATCAGCCAGATTGCCGTTTTCAATGACATCCACAGCACTGCTTATATTGTCACTGCTCAAGACCTTGTCAAGTGTGATGTATATGACATCCTGTACATGGTTTTCATCCGCGTCATTGTCATTAAGCTGTGTGTATGTGCCGCTCCACGGCTCTACATCTGTTACATACATAATATTGGTTCCGGCTGTATTACCGCCTATTGAATCATCAATAGCAGGTGTTTCCGCAGGTTGGAATGTGCAGCCGGCAATCAATATTACCAGTAATGATATTATTGCTATAAATCTTTTCATTATTGCCTCCTTAGAATTTTGCATTTGCAGAAATTTTCCAGCCGGTCATATCAGTCAGATTGGCAAAACCCATCAGATCAATACTGAAATTGTCTGATATCTTCCATCCGAGTCCATATGTGTAGTCCGTTTCCTTTGTGAATTCATGGGTTTCAGTTTCGCCGTCAATCCTGGTTCCCGGGTCATCTATGATTGTCTCTGAGATATATCCTGTTGCATCTTCATACACCCGTGTCTCGGGAGTCCATGATGTATATTTGGTGCTGGCAAATGAATTGTCCCAGCTGAATGTTGTTGCTGCGCCGAGGCGGAATACCAATGAATTATTGGCATTGAATTCCACACCAACAGGGAATCTGAGTGAATGATTCACTGAATTCCAGTCATATCTTCTTGTATATGACTCTGTTCCGGTTATATCATAGTCACCTGCATCAGCCACACCATCACCATCATTGTAATGTACCTCGTATTCTCTGTCAAAGTAGTCAATAAACAGTGTGTCTCTGCTCTGCATTGAGAAACCGACTCCGAATCCGAAGAGGGCTTTGTCAAGCTTTCTCACATACTTCATGCCTGTTGAGAGTGTATTGATGCTTCCCTCTAAGAGTGAAAGTGAGTCACTGTCCTGATTTGTTATTGTTTCCGTGATTTCTAATGTATCATTCTCAATTGCTGTGGGGGTTGTTTCAAAGAAGTTATAGCTATAGTCGCGGTTTACGAATTCAGGTCTGCCCAGTGTTGAGTTATTGTAGGCAATATTGAATTCACCCAGGTATTCTTCAGAGTCCATCTTGACCACTGTGCCCAGACCCCAGTTCTGTGCATTGAACTGATAGTCATATTCATCAGTCTCCTGATAATAATTGTAATTGGTTGCAGTTCCGCCGGGTGCCCTGTCTTCATAAACTGAGTCCTCATAAAGCATCTGTTGTTTATAGAGGGAGGGACCATAGTGTACATTAAAGCCGATGTCCATCATATCCATGGGCATATAGATGGAGAGTTCAAAATCCTGCACAGTATTTGCAAATATTCCATTGAAATCATCCACTATATATGATGAACTGAGAAGATCGCCTGTTACAAGGTCATCTGATGATGATACAATAAGCTCTTCCTGTGTATTGTGATTGGAAGAATTGTTCCTTGTATAAGCAAAACCGAATCTCATTTCATCGCGGGCTCCGTATGCAAAACCGTAGTATGTCCGGTCAATATGCATTGCATTGTTATCATGCTCAAAGATACTGTCTTTTTCATGATAGTCATACTCTGTATTGCCTGACCTGTCTTCAAAGTAATTTTCTACTGTTACTTCATCCTCTGCAAGAGATCTATTCGTTGAGCGGTGAAGTATGCCTGTATGTATGCCCATGTAGTCAAACTTAGTGCCTGCAAGATAGTTGTATTGAGTACTGGTGCTGAACACATTTTCTGATGCATTGGCGAAATTGGACAGATTGGTGTAAACATTAAATCCGTCAACATATGCCAATTCACCCGGTACGAGAATGTACTCTATGTCACCATCAAGTATTCCTGCTGTTGACATTGATCTGAATGACGCAAACTGCGCATTCATAAGCACTGCAAAAATAAGTACAGTGATTAAGATAAGAATTTTTTTAGGATTCATTTCTCCTCCTTTGATTAATTTTTTCGTTATTTTCTCAGAAAACACATCTCTTTAGTTTTACACCTCCTGATATATTTAATCACTATTATAATACATTTATATGCATTATGTCAAGTGAATTGATATATTTATCACGACATTATGACAATATGCATTACAGCAATAGGTTAATCACCGGGGTCTGCACAGTCTGATATTCTTCTTATTAGCCATATCAAATCCTGCATGCAGGGCTTTGATATTGATATCCAGAAAACCCTTGGGCACTCTTTTGGTAACAGCCTTCTCGGCGCTTTCCCTGGAAAAATAACCGCCCAGTTCAGTAATAAGGCCCACTCCCACTATATTAGTTGCAATCTCACTGCCTGCTATCTCCTTTGCTGTCCTGGAAATCGGAAAGGTCAGATAACGAGAGTTGAGCTTATCATAATTCTTAACATAGAAATCATCCAATATGATAATGCCCTCCTCCTTCAATTCCGTATGATACCTGTCATAGGCCTCCTGTGAAAGGCAGAGGAGTATGTCAGCTGAACTGACCTCAAGGGTGTATATATTGCCGTCATCAATAATAACATCCGCTTTGGACAATTCACCGCGTGCAGCAGCACCGTATATCTGTGTCTGGACCACATTGAAACCCTCGTAGAGACCTGCTGCCTCAGACACTATCTTGGATGCGAGGATGAGCCCCTGTCCGCCCGAACCTGCAAATCTTATTTCCGCTCTAATCATAATTTACCCCTTTTTTGCCCTTTTAATGACCTTCTCTATATAGGTTTCCACATACTCTTCCTTTTCTTCCTGATGAAGAATACCTGAAGGCAGTTTGCCCTTTCTTTCCTTCTCACTCATCTTGTCATACTTCTTCTTTGACACAACCCTCTCTGCAATATAATCAAGATTCTTCCACGGCTCTTTCATCTTATTCCTTCTGCCGAGCTGCGTGGGGCATGTTGTCATTACATCAACAACAGAGAATCCCTTGTGAGCAAGTGCCTTCTCTATGACCTTGTCCAGTGTATTGACATGATAAGCATCACTGCGTGCTACAAATGATGCGCCTGCTCCTATTGCCAGTTTTGCAATGTCAAAGTTATGGTCAATATTGCCGTACTGCGTGGTGCTCGCCTTGAATTCATACGGCGTTGTCGGTGAGAATTGCCCGCCTGTCATGCCGTATATATTATTATTGAAAATAATGGCTGTTATGTCAATATTGCGTCTGCATGCATGTATGAAATGATTGCCGCCTATTGCAACAGCATCACCGTCACCCATCACATTGATGACATTGAGACTGGGATTTGCCATTTTTATGCCTGTGGAGAATGCAAGAGACCGGCCGTGTGTTGTGTGCAGTGTATTGAAATCCAGATAACCCGGTGTTCTGCCCGAGCAGCCGATACCTGATACAAATGCTATCTGATTCTTGTCCATTTTGAGCTTTTCAATACCCCTTATTATTGATGCAGTGATTATTCCGTGTCCGCATCCCGCACACCAGATATGGGGTAGCTTGTCTGTTCTGATATAATTGAAGATATTCTCATTATACATGCATGACCTCCTTGATCTTTGAGAGAATTGCAGACGGTGATATCAGTTCACCATTTGCCAGGAAAAGCGAATGCACATGGTGCTCCTTGTCCTGCACAGCATTCCTCACACCGTGAATATACTGCCCCATGTTCATTTCAGGCACAATGAAGTGTTTGGTCTTCTTCTTGTATTTCCTCAATTTACGGAAATTGAATGGCCACAGTGTTATTGGTTTATAGAGACCTGCTTTAATGCCAATTTTTCTTGCATCCTTTATTGCGCGCATTGCACTCCTTGCAACAGAACCATAGGCAAGCACTATTATATCCGCATCATCTGTCATTCTCTCTTCAAAGAATGAGAAGTATTTCTGATTCTTTGTTATTTTCTGAATGAGGCGCGTCTGGAGCTCCTGAACCGTCTTTGCATTCATTGACGGGAAACCTGTTTCATCATGTGTCAGTCCGGTGATATGATATCTGTAGCCCTGGCCGTACGGTGCAAGAGGCGGCACCATACTGTATGACCTGTCATAGGGTTTGTATTTCTCCGACCTGACAGAGGGCTTTATCCTCTCGCGTGTCTTGTAATGCGAATTGGCAAAAAGCTCAACCTTTTCAGACATATGGGCAATCACCTCATCCACAAGAAGAATGACCGGTATCCTGTATCTCTCAGCAAGATTGAATGCCTGTATTGTATAATCAAATGATTCCTTCACTGAAGTGGGGGACATGACAATAATTTCATGATCGCCGTGTGTGCCCCATTTTGCCTGCATTACATCACCCTGGGATGGATATGTGGGCATGCCTGTTGAGGGTCCTCCTCTCATCACATCAACCACGACAAGCGGAATCTCAGCCATTATGGCAAAACCCAGATTCTCCTGTTTCAGGGAAAACCCCGGTCCGCTTGTTGCTGTCATTGCCTTGACCCCTGTAAGGGATGCGCCTATTGCAGATGCAATGCCTGCAATCTCATCCTCCATCTGAATGAATTTGCCCCCCACTGAAGGGAGAATCCGGGACATCTCTTCAGCTATCTCTGAAGACGGCGTGATGGGATAGCCCCCGAAGAATCTGCATCCTGCGGTAATTGCCCCGCGTGCTATTGCCTCATTACCTGTGAGTAGCTCAAGTTTACTCATTGTAACTCCTATTTTTATATATGGAATTTCCTTTTGAATCTATTGCCAGAATCAATGGATAATCTTCAATATCCATTGCATATACTGCTTCACTGCCCAGCTCACTGTACAGCAGTGTTTTGATATTTTTGATCCTGCTGCCGTACAGAGCCCCGCATCCGCCCAGTGCTGCCAGATAGACAGCCCTGTACTTTTTATGCACATCAGTATTCCTCCTGCCCTTGCCTATTGTGACAATGACATCATTTTCAAAGAGCATCGGGAGGTATTTGTCCATTCTTGATGATGTGGTGGGACCGCATGCGCGCATACCCTCTTCATTGGGGTTAGTAGGTCCTGCATGATAGACAACAGCGCCCCTTATATCCCCGGGGAAACCGCTGCCTGCTTCAATATTCGCCAGTGCCCTGTCGCGGATTGTGACAATACTGCCGGAGAGCATTACTGCCTCGCCTGCACTGTACTGTCTGATATCTTCAATACTGCGGGTATGCATGTTTATCATAATTCAAATGCCTCCATTCTGTGCTGAAAACACCCGAAAGCAACAGATACAGCCAGTGTGGCTATATGCGAGGGGATTATTTTAACCCTTGCATCCATGACAGTGTCTCCCATGCCCATGCCCTGAATGCCTATATTGAGCTTATTGCCCCTTGTGATTATTTCACCTGCTATGTAATTTTCATCTTCGGATTCATTGTCATTGAATTGTCCTGTGAGAGCCATCTTTGCACTCAATGCCGATTGTTCTGAGCTGCCGCCTATTCCAACACCCATTATATAGGGCGGGCAGGCGTCAGCACCTGTTGCCCTGATTTGCTCAATGACAAAATCCGCAATATCATCCTTATCTGAGGACAGGTTCATCATCTTCATTACAGATGCATTCTCCGAACCGCCCCCCTTTACCAGTACTGTGACACGCATATGAGGCAGATCTGAGGGTATGATGTGTATCTCCGCTTTATTGAAGAGCTCTGATCTCTGCCCTGATATCTGGGAATTCACAGTAGAGTTCCTCAGTCCCTTTCTGCATGTGATTTTATGCAGCGCACTGTCTGTAAGAGCTTCAATATCACCTGACAGACAGTAATCAGCAGGCATTTCAATGAATACTATGGGAATGCCTGTATCCTGGCAGAGGGGTATGCTGCACCCGGATGCAATGGATGCATTTTCCTCTATTGTATTGATTATCATTTCTTCAAGGGGATTTCCCGAAGTGACACTGCTGAAAAAATCAGCGACCTCCTGCCTGGTGTTGATATTGGCGGAGTGATAGGCTGCCGCAATTTTCTCAGATAATGACTCTGAGTCAATTATTTTCACTTTTTACTCTTCTTTACCTTTTTTCCTTTTTCTTCAGAGTCCTCTTCAATATCCACATATTCGCATTCCTCAACCTGAATAGCGAAATCAGGACATCTCATCTCGCAGAGATGACATCCTATGCAGTCATTTGCGCGCGGAGCAAAGACCTTGCCGTCTTCACCCATTTCAAGAACATTCTTGGGACAGTAATGAACACAGAGTTCACAGCCCTTGCAGAGGTTCTTGTGTATCTTATGTAAATATCCTTTTTTAGACATTCTTTCTCCATACTATATTTAGATTTAACCGATATAATAATATGCTCATATGTAATGTCAACCCCTAATGCGATTTTATTTGACACACTGACTTTTGTATCTTGTCATTGTTATCTTTATTCCATATAACTGTATATCCTATATCATTTGCGGGCTTTGTAGAAGAGAGTGGCTGCTGCCAGAAGAAAGAACAGATTGGGTATGAGCATGGCCGAAAGCGGATACATATACCCGTTCTCTGCTGATGACCGGAAACCCTGCAGCACTCCCCAGTAGAGGAATGATATGAATATGCTCATTGCAAGACCGAACAGTATGCCGTCTGTCTTGATCCGTATAACAAAAGCAGAGCCTATGATAATAATTATCAGTGTGATTATTATAAAGAAGTATCTGTACAGTATCTCTGTTGCCTGTTTCCTGAAAGGATAGCCGCTCTTTTTTATGGAATGGATTATCTCCCTGAGCCTGGCAATGGTGTATATGTCTGTATTGGATCTGTCAATTACTATATCATAGGGTTTTACTGTGAGCATCTCCATTCTTTTCATCTCAAACCCCTCAGTATTGTAATCATCCCCGTAATGCATTATACTGCCGGATTCAAAGACCCATGTCCCTTTGTCATAATAGGCATTCTCGGCAATAACCCTCTCAATGAGCTGATTGCTGCTGTCAAACACAAATACTTCCGGCTTCTTGATTGTATTCTTTTCTGCATTGAACAGACGGCCCGAGAGCATCAGTGACCGGCTCTGTATAATATGAAAATCCCTCGTATATTCACTGATAAAATTCTTATGCTCAACTATTTCCCTGTAATTTCTGTTTGCTTTCACGACAATGGTCTCATTGAATATAAACATCAGGCCGGAGAGTATGATTATAAGCATGAAGAGGGGGGCAAGGAAGCGGTACGGTGATATGCCGCCTGCCTTTACTGCAGCAAATTCATTCCTCTTCACCATCATGCCGACTGAGAAGAACAGTGCAATGAGTGAACCTATGGGAAAGAGCAGCCTGATAAGAGAGGGGATCTGATAGATATATATCATTACAATTTCCCTGAGGGGTCTGCCTGCATCAATATAATGCGAGAGATTATCGGAAATATCCACAATAATGAAAATAAAGACAAAGAGGAGTGTCCCTGTAATAAGAAACAGAAGGAATTGTCTTATTATATACCTGTCCAGTATCTTCAATGTTTATCCTCCGAAAAGAGATTCAACAGTTTTTCAAGCCATACAGGCGGCATTCTGTATATGTATGAATATATAAGCAGTCCGCTGAATATCAATGTCAGTATATTGGGAAACCACATTGTAACGGACGGATGGATAATGCCCTTATCGGACAACTGCTCACCCACAACTATCATTATATAGTAAAGGACAAAGAGCACTGCTGACAGGCCGAACCCGACACCCATTCCGGATTTCCTCAGCATAACACCGAGAATACTGCCCAGTACAATAAAGCCGAATACACCGAATGAAATGGAGAATTTCTTATGTATCTCAACAAGATATCTGTAAACCCGCCTCTTCTGGGACCGTGTCATGTCAGGATCACGGGCATAAACCCTGCCTATCTGACGGGCAAGCATCATTGTTGTCATCTCCCTGTCGCCTCTTCCTATATTGCTGCCCTGCTCCACATCCTCTGAGACCTTTATATCACTGTACATCTCACCGAAATCAATAACATTGACCCTCTCATCCTTATTTTCAACTATCCTGCCGTCTTTCATATATACAATATTCTTATTCCTCTCAGCAGGATAAATTTTACCTGCAGAAGCGGATATTGTCTGTTCCCTGTTGAATATCCTCCCTGTACGGAAATTGCCGTCATTGTCTATTTCCTGAAAGAAGAATCTTACATCACTCTCATACCCCTTTTTCACAACACCTTCCTCAATTGTCACAGAAGGTCTCATACGGGATATATTGGAGAGCAGCACCTTGACCCTGTGATTGGAGTCTGGCACAATGAAATCAGAAAAGATATATGCTGCTGCAAAAAGAACTACTGAGAAAAGCAGGAGATTCCTGATAAAGACACCTATGTCCAGACCGCATGCCTGCATTGCAGTGAGTTCAAAATCACTGCTCAGTCTGCCGAATGTCATAATTGCGGCAACCAGTACTGCCATGGGTATTGTGAGGAATATGATAAAGGGGAGTGTGTTTATGAACAGATTAAACACAGCACTGAAGGCAACACCCTTGCCTATGAGGAGGTTTGCCAGTTCAAATATCCGGTTTATTATCAGGACAAAGACAAGTATCAGCTGGGCAGTGAGAAAATTGGGTAAAAATTCCCTGATTATCATTCTGTCTATAATCTTCATATCTCCAATATAAACTTTTTGCGTGTATTTGTAAAGCAGTTAAATTCAGCATGATTCTTGATTGATTCCATATTAACAGTATAATTGATAATATTCATGAGGAGGTTTTTTGAGGAAAATATTTATTCTATTGATTCTTGCTGTTATATCTGTATCATTCATCAATGCATCTCCGATAGACACGCTCTATTATAAGATACTAGGTGACTCCCTTAATCCGGCCAATTACCGCACCATGCTTAGTCTCGGAGATTCGCTCGTTATTACCGGACATTCGGATTATGATCATTTTATCATCACAAAACTGGATTCATTCCTGGATACAATTTCTATCTCAACATTTGACCATGATTCCGGTCAGAATATATTTGATATTGAACAGAATGATAATGGGTTTGTTCTCTTTGCCAACCGTTACTATTCCGGTCAGAGCAGGCCCCTTATTATGAATGTGGATAATAATATGGATTCTCTGTGGTATTATACTGATGATTCATTGTATCTTATAGTCATGGATGGAGCAGTAACAGAATCTCAGAAGACATATTTTTCAGGTGACGGAAATTTCCCCGGAGGATCAAAGCCCTTTGTTATGATACTGGATTCACTGGGGGACAGCATTGCCCTCAGATCATTTGATTGTATAGACAAGATATACTGTATGGCATCTTTTGGTGACCGTGTATTTGCTGCCGGATATTATAATGTGCCTTTTGCATCAATTGATATGATGCTTATGGAGCTGGACAGCATGGGAGACACTTTATGGACCAAGCGCTATGGAGGCAGTGATTGGGATCACTGTGAGGGAATAAGCATAACCAATGATTCATGCATATATCTTATAGGCAGGACAAGCTCTTTCTCGGCAAGTGATGATATGTATATTGTCAAGACAGACCTCAATGGCACAATGCTCTGGGATTCATTCTACGGTGATTCATTGTGGGAATGCGGTTATGATATTGCTGTAGATTCAACAGGTAATTTCACAACTGCAGGCGTTTCATCTTCCCGCAATACATATGGCGCTTATGATCAATGGATAATCCATGCAGACAGCAATGGTGCAGTTAAGTGGGAAAAATATATAAGCAGCAATGATTCCTTCGGTATAGCATCTTATTACATTAATTTTTTCTGTGATGGTTTTGTTTTCGGAGGTTCTTATGATAATTATATGACCAATGTAAGCAGACTGCTTGAAAGACCGGGCAGCTTCCCTCTGATATCACCATGTGATTCACACATTAATTCATCCACTCATCTGTTCAAGTGGCATAAGCCTGAGAACACTGTTTACAGATATTACCTCTATCTGGATTCAATGCTGGCTGATTCATCATCAGATACAACTGTTGTCATAGATAATATTGATGAGGGCATTCATTCCTTCTTTATTTCTGCTGAGAATATACATCATATGTCCTCATATTCATCAGACACATTCTCTTTTGAAATTGATACAACAATTCCCAATGCACCCTTTTTATACTATCCACCGGATAATCAGTCATTCGCTGATTCCATGATTTCTTTTGTGTGGAGTAATGTGGCTAAATCACCTGTTTATTATCATCTGGAGATTGACAGTGACAGTTTTTTCAGTCCGGCAGAGATAAGCATATTTCTGGAAGATGATTCAACCGGCATGATGCTCAGCAATAATTCAAGATATTACTGGCATGTGTCTGCTTTGGATTCTGCAGGCAATGAAGGGGATTTTTCAGAGATGCGTTCTTTTGTCATTGGAGATATATCCTCTGTTCCTCAAAGGAAGAACAATCAATATATTATTACAATGCATATCAATGATTCATATAGTATTGCCCGCGCATTCAATGAAAGGGGCGATATATCCATTTCACTATATAATCCAACCGGTTCTCTTATAAAAACTCTTTATAACGGTAATCTTGGGAATTTGGATTTTGAAATCAATGATATTATCCCCGGCATCTATTTCATACAATTCCGTTTAGACAATGGCACTGTAAATGATAAATTTATCATATTGGAATGAACAATGAAAAGATTTTTTATCATGCTCATTATCATTTGTTCAATTG
>JAWOBN010000091.1:0-19955 GCA_046484245.1 bacterium
GGTTATAAGGGTCAGCGGATTTGCCGCTTTCTCAGCCTTCAGGCTCCCCTGTTATGTATATATAATTAAATCACTTTCAGTGATTATGTCAATAGCATCATACCGTAAAATAATGTTAATTACTCTTTATTCATTTCCCCGAGCAATTCATCAACTGCGCGTTTGAGCTGTGAATCCTGATTGTCCCTCACATCTTCCGGCGGATTGTCAACAAATATATCCGGCTCTGTGGGGTTATTCTCCAGATTCATACCTTCATAATCATAAACTCCAAGAGCAGGAATTCTGTAGAATGTTCCGTCAAAGAGCTCGGTATTGTATGTGCCTATCACTCCGCCGGCTGTCGGTATCCCTATAATCGTTCCTATGCCGAGCTGTTTGAATACTGACGGGAACATCTCCGCATTGGAGAATGACCCCTCATTGATAAGCATTGCGACAGGTTTATTCCAAGTGAGCAGAGGTGTTGACTGTTTCACATCATCGTATCTGCCGTATTTATAGAGATGGGACTGTCTGGAGAAAAATGTTATATAGTAATCATAGGAGAATCCGCCTCCATTATTCCTGATATCAAGTATTAATCCTTCCTTACCTGCATTCTCAAAGAGAATCTTATCCTGGAACTTCCAGAAATCCCTGTTGCCCATTGACCGTATATGTATATAGCCGATTCTGCCATTACTCAGAGAATCAACGAGGAATCTCCTCCTCTTTACCCAGGACTCATATAATCTCGCATATCTGTCCCACATACCGTCAGGAACAATATCATACAGTTCGGCTTTGCCTCCGGGCCTCCCGGATATTCCCAGCCTGACCCTTTTGCCATTCTTATCCAGGAGATACTTCTCCGGAACTGTATTTTTTATGTCATTGCCGTCAATACTGATAATATAATCACCTTCACGTGCATTGATATTGCTCTTGTCCATGGGACCGCCCGGATAGATGCGTGTTATGCGGGGATAACCGCCATCCTCTTTATAGTCAATGCCTATATTACTGTAATCAAGATAATCATTACTGCGCCTTGAGAAAGAGAGATGCGATGCATTGAGATCACCGAACATCCTGTAGATTATACTGCTCAATGAACTGAAGTCCTCTGCATGTTCAACGAGGGGCCTGTACCTCAGTCTTATGCTGTCCCAATTGCTCCCGTGAAATTCCTTATCGTAAAAATAATCATTCAAAATGAGCCATGCCTCATCATACAGTTCAAGGAAATGATTCTGCCTCTCCACATTGATTTTAGCAGAGAACGGATACATGGAGGGCGGGCTTCCGATATCAGCAGCCATCAAACGGTCGTTTGATATAAAATATATCTTACTGCCGGACGGACTGATATCAGCAGCAGCAATCCTCTCTGTTTCAAATAGGTATTCCGGTTCATAGTCAAAAACACCGCTTTGGGGCACTGACTTTATCTTGTAGAATTTGTCCTTATTATCCTCTCTCTCTACAGTAATAATAAAGGTTCTGTCAGGTGACTGCAGTGCAAGTATTATATTATCATTATCGCCCATATTATGCCTTCTATCATAAATACCGTCATAATCAATATCCCTGTCTTCTGTAATACTGTCCATTTCCTGAGGGAATCTCTTGAAACTGCTTTCAGGCTTACTGAGATCTATATACTGCATTACAGTGTAGTATTCAAGGCGTTCAATATTTGTTGTATATATTATGTAGAGCCGTTTGCAGTCATTTGAAAACATAACGGGGTTGGCTGTGAATCCGGTCTGAGTTATCCTCTCTGTCTGCCTGTTCTTTCTGTCATATACATATATATTGTCCACTGAATACGACTGTCCGTCCCTGTTCATCTTGGAATAGGCAATATATCTGTGATGGGGTGAAATAACAGCATTATGTATTGTACCATCAGCAATCTTCTCTGACCTGTTCTTCTCATATATATAGAGGCCCTCCGGAGTCGTATATACTAATGTTTTATCATATCTCCCTGTCTCTTCATCAGACACCAGTTCAATATCCTCCGGCAGTTCAGTGTCAGTTATCTGCCTTATATCTCCTGTTGTATCAGCAAGGTATATATCAAAATACCTGTTTCTATTGGAGGTAAAATAGAAATGGGTTGAATCAATGAAATGCGCATCCCTGTCCCAGTCTATTGTATCAGTGATATTTATATTGACTATCTCGGGATAGTATGCAAATATCTCACCGAATGCATTGACAAGAAGCAGTGAATCATTGACAGGTGAAACAGCAAAGCCCTTCACCTTCCCTATTGTCTTTCTCTCCTCTTGAGGCTGATATCTGTCAGGCATGATCTCAATTTCTATTTTCTCCGGCTCCTCTCCTGCCTGCATTGCATATAATTCAAATGCCTTCTCAAAAACAATTGTTTTCCCTTCACTGTCAATTGTAAATGCATTGATGTTCTCCTCAAATCTCGTGAGCGGCTGCTCCCTGCCCGTATCAATATTCTTGACATGTATATTGTAATAACCATCCCTCGCAGAGAGGAAATACACATTACTTGAGCGTATAAAGGGTGAAGTCTCCTGATAATCATTATCCGTGAGTTTCCTGACAGGTGTATTCTCACTCATATCCTTTATGAATATATCATAATCAGCACTGCCTCTGTACTTGTATCTGTATGAACTCATCCTCCCGTCAATATAGACAATCGTATTATCCAGGCGGTCCATTGAGCGTGCCGGACCGTAGAAATACTGCTCCGGGATTCCGCCTTCAATATCAACACTGTAGCAGAATGTGCCGTAATCCCTGTATGATGACTGAAACACCAGTTCATCACCCTCAAAGAACAAGGGATAGTCATAATAAGAGCCGAATGTGAGCTGGCGGATGGATTTATCCTCCACATTCATTAAAAAGATCTTCCTCTGGACATTATTCCTGTCACTTGTAAAAGCAATATACCTGTTGTCTTCACTGATAACAGCATTGCCGTCATAACCGGGATTGACAGTGAGCTGCAGTGCTGTTCCGCCTTCAGCGCTTACACTGTAGAGGTCATTGTTGAACCTGAATACAATGTAATCACCATCCGGGGAAATAACAGGGTCATGATAGAGCCCGGCATTGATATCTATTATTACTATTATGAAAATTACGAATATAAGAAATCTCTTCACAAAAAACCTCCTGAATAATACATAGAATAATACCATATAACTCCATCTTTTCAATAAAAACCTATCTCATATCGGAAAAGATCCCTTATACCTCCAAATCCCGGGTCCGGTAGTTGCATAGGTTGCAGAACTAATATCACTTATTCTATGGAATCTGATTCAAATAGAAGATAACATTAGTTAATTATCAATTTATAAGATGCTTAAGTTGTTTTTTTGTGCAACCTATGCAACTACCGGACCTGGGATTTGGACATAAAACGTGTATCTTGGACCTTGGTTCAGGGTTCAAATTGTTGAACCCCTACGAATATATCGTAATGCGTTATGCGTAATAAGAGAGCAAAGAGAGCGAGGGTGGATAAGGAGATTGCCGCGTCGCTACGCTCCCGGCAAGGACGAATCGTTGTGTGTTTTGCGTAATTTGGAGCGTATAGACCTAATAGACAGCATAGGAAAAGATTGACCATTAACCATTGACCCGGCGGCAGCTGGTCTTTCCTTTACCTTTAATCTTTTCTCTCATTCACGAAACACACGAATCACACGGTTCTTGGCAGGATATTCACATTGACTATTGACCTATCTCAGTACTATTGACTTGCCCATAACCCTGTTCTTATTATCTAAAATAAACTGGACTCCGGATTTGCTGAGGGTGTAGGGTGTATTGGGTTATCCCTGTCTTTGCCTCTATATTTTCAATTTTTCTGCTTGTTATTTTAAATATTGTACATAGGGGTCTTCAGGTATGTGGGTGTATATTCGGTTTATTTCAGGGGATAAGGGTTTACTCCCCTGTTTATGCTCCCTGCTTGTTCCGCCTTATAATGAGAGAACTGTTTTTACAGAATCAATATATTTGAAATTATCACTTGACAAGTGTCCTAAAAACAATAAAATAATACTTCAATTAAATATAAGTAATATTTTTAGTAAAGGCCAGGAGGCTCGTATGAAACCGACATATAATCCAAGCAAACGCAAGAGAAGCAGGAAACACGGATTCAGATCCAGAATGAAGACAAAAAACGGCAGGAAGATCATTGCCAGCAGAAGGAAGAAGGGTAGGAAAAGGCTCTCTGTATCACATCCCAAGGTATGAATATAGTGGGGAATACCCCTGTACTTAAAGGCAGATTGTTAAAAAGTGTTTTTAACAATCCTTTTCATGTATCAGGGTCTTACATTACAGTGTTATGCAAAAGACATAGCAGCCGTTATGCTGCCTTCACAGTAAAGAAACATACTGTCAGAACAAAGGTGCAGAGAAACCACCTCAAGAGAATCATGAGGGAAGCATACAGACTGACAGAGAATGCCTATCCTGACAGAGGGCTGTTCTTCTTCATAGGAAAGGCAGATCCGGAGAGTATTGAATTCTCCGCATTGATTGAGGAATTCAGTAAATTGGGGAAAAGGGTCAATGAGATTTATTAATGCAATCTTTATAGCAGTAATCTCCCTGTATCAGAAAGCAATATCCCCCTTTACACCGAGGACATGCCGTTTCTATCCCACATGTTCACATTATTCACTGGAAGCATTCAAAACCTATAATCCGGTCAAGGCAATGGGACTGTCCATCTGGAGAATACTGAGATGCAATCCATTCCACCCGGGCGGATATGATCCGCTGAAATGAAGGAGATAATTTATGAATAATAACACAAAACTGCTTATTATGTTTGTTCTTGTTATTGGAATATTCTTTTTCTATTCGCAGTTCAATACACCAGCTCCTCCTCCAGAGGAACCTGCTGTATCTGCAGAAGATACAACTGCTCCGGACAGTTCAGAGATATCAGAGGGCAGAATTGCTGATGAGGTTATGGAGGAGAATATATCCAAGACAGAGATAATCAGTTCCGATACATCCACCATTGAATTTGAAACAGATTTTATCAAGGGTTCTATCTCAACACTGTCAGGAGGATTCACGGATATAGTCCTCAAGGAATACAAATCAAATGGTGATTCCACACTCCATATAATACCCAAAGGCAAACCCGCAATGACAATCTCCGTCAAGAATGACAGGGGTGTGTTCACATGCGACAATGACAATTATACTGTTGTCTATGAAGGCAATTTAAATCCCGTGATAAGAGAGGACTCTCTGGTCCTGCAGCTGGAAACAGACAGCATAATCATAAGAAGAACATACATATTCCGGGACAGCTCGTATCTCATAGGTCACAAGATAACAAGCAACAGAGCGTGGAATGAGGTTATATATTCCATGCCTGAGGGCATCAATGTCACTGAAGAGAATATAAAAGATGATTTGGGATACTTTGCAGTCAATGCATTCAGTAATGAGAATCTGATCAGGAAGAAACACAAGGAGACAAAGGACACTATTGCACTGACAGGTGATTATGAATGGATGGGGCTGCAGTCCAAATATTTCTTTACCGGCATTATTGCAGACGGAAGCGGGTTTGAAGCATACGGCAAGGATGACGGCAGGATAGGCGCTAAATTCTATATTGAAGACAGCCGCATCAGCTTCTACACAGGACCCATTGATTATGAGATACTGAGTCAGTATGACAATGGCATGGACAAGCTTGTCAATTTCGGATGGTCATGGATCACACCGATAAGCAAGGTGATACTGAAGATACTGTCCGGTATTCACAGTATTGTCCCCAATTACGGTTTTGTCATAATGACCTTTGCATTCCTCTTCATACTGATATTCTCACCCCTTACATTCAAGAGTTACTACTCAATGAGAAAGATGCAGATGATACAGCCCAAGATCAATGAACTCAAGAAGAAGTATGAGAAGGATCCCCAGAAGCTCAATCAGGAAACAATGAAACTCTATAAGGACAATAATGTCAATCCATTCACAGGATGTCTCCCACTGTTCATTCAAATGCCTGTATTCTTCGCATTGTATGCCATATTGAGGACCACTATAGAGCTCAGGGGGGCGCCATTCATTTTCTGGATACAGGATCTATCTGCCAAAGACCCCTATTTCATTCTGCCCATACTGACAGGTCTTACAATGTTTGTATCCCAGAAATTCTCTGCAACAGACAATTCACAGAAAATGCTTATATATACAATGCCTGTCATTATGACAGTATTCTTCCTCAATTTTCCGTCAGGCATTGTCATTTACTGGTTTACATACAATCTGCTGTCAATTGTTCAGCAGTATATAATCAGAAAAAGGATAAACAATCAAACAGCTGAGGCACAAAATGAATAAGAAACATTCAATTGAAGTGACAGGGAAAAGTATTGAAGATGCAGTCAAGAAAGGACTGAAGAAACTCAACAGAAAGATAGAGGATATTGACATTGAGGTTCTGGACGAATCCAAGGGCGGTTTCTTTTCCTTTGGCTCAAACAAGGCAAAAGTAAGGCTTACTGTCATAAATCCCGAAGAGGATGTTGAGGAGACAGCGGATGAGGAGGATAATGAGGAGAAGGTTTCCCAGGAGGAGATACTATCCACATTTGACAGGATAATCCATCATATGGGATTTGATGTGAATCCGGAGATAGCTGATATGGATAACAAATACAGGATAATTATCAAAGAAACAGAAGATGCCAGTCTCCTCATAGGAAAAAACGGCAAGACAATTGATGCCATGCAGCTCATAATGAACAAGATATTCTCCAAGAGAAAGCTTGATAAACCGATATATATAGATATAAAGGGCTATGTAATACAGAAACAGAAGAACAAGAGGGCCGGCAATTGGAAAAACAAAAAACGGTCTTCGCACAAATAACACCGCCCGGCATATCCGCTGTAGCATCACTGAGGATATCTGGACCGGGAACAGTCCCCTTACTGAGTAAAATATCGGGGCTTGAACCGGAACACAGAAAGGTATATGTAAGAAAACTCAGTTACAATGATCATGTCCTTGACAGGGCTGTTATTCTCTTCTTCCAAAATCCCCACTCCTATACAGGCGAGGACATGGCGGAGATATCTGTTCACGGGGGTATTGCCTCCATAAGGCGGCTCAAGAACATACTGCTTGACCTGGGCATATACAAAGCAGAACCCGGGGAATTCACCAAGAGGGCATTTATAAATTCAAAGATGGATCTTATTCAGGCTGAGTCCGTACTGTCCATAACCAATGCACGCACTGTAGAGGAATTAGACAGAGCTGTGGAGGTGTCGGAGGGAAGATTATCAAAATCCGTCAACAGGATAAAAGAGGATATTGTTTATATCAAATCTTATCTTGACGGTTCCATTGATTTCCCTGATGATATTGAATATCATCCCGGCCATATCCTCAATCTGTTCAAGGAAATAAGAGAAAAGATCACGGATATCTACGAGGGTTCCCGTGACGGCCTGCTTATGTCGGATGGTGTGGATATACTCATAACAGGGCTGAGCAATACAGGCAAATCAACCCTCTTCAACAGGCTTATTAAAGAGGACAGGGCAATAATAACAGACAGGCCCGGGACAACAAGAGACCTGCTATCCGAGTGGATAAAGATAGGACCCCTGCCTGCCAGAATAACAGACTCAGCAGGCATAAGGGACACAGAAGAAGAGGTGGAGCGTATTGGCATGGACAAGGTCAAGAGCAGATACAGACTCTCCGATGTAATCATATTTATCTATGATGCATCCGAGGGATTTACTGAAGCTGACAGTGCCTTGTACAATGACATATCACATTACAATCACATAATCATAGGCAATAAATCGGACATAGCTGTCAATCCCCCGGTTCATGAGGGAGCACTGTTGCTCTCAGCACTTAAAGACAATGATGTCAGCACAAAGATCAATGACGCGCTGCTTGCTGCTCTGGATTTCAACAGGGAAACTGTCTCTTATATAATGAACAGGAGGGAAGCTGATATAATGAGGCTCATGGCGGGGATTATTGACAGAATTGACAATAGTGACATTGACAATAATCCCGAGATTGTTGCTGTTGAAATGGATGAACTGATCAAACTTACAGGCAGAATGACAGGTGAAATTACGGAAGATGATATACTGGACAGTATATTCAGCAATTTCTGCATAGGAAAATAGGAGATACAATGAGGAAATTTACAGTGGAGACAAATTATCTCAAGACAGACAAGACAGCATGCCTGATTTCAATGGGTGAAACAAAGGTTTTGACAGTTGCCACATTATTGCCCAAGGTGCCGCCGTTTCTCAATCCCGCAGAATCCGGATGGGTAACAGCAGAATACTCAATGCTGCCCAGATCATCCGGGGACCGTATAAGAAGGGAGAGGAACAAGGTCAAGAAAAGAGGGGTTGAAATAGAGAGGCTCATTGCCCGTTCGCTGCGCAGTGCAGTTGATCTGAGCAAGATGCCCGGTATAAGCATTATTGTTGACTGTGACGTTATAAAGGCTGACGGCGGCACAAGAGTAGCATCAATAAACGGCAGTATGATATCACTCTACATACTCCTTAAAGAGATGCATGCTGAGGAACTTATTGATGAAATGCCTGTCAAATACTTCATTGCAGGACTGTCAGCAGGTATCATTGGCAATGATATTTTCACTGATATTGATTACCGGAAGGATGTTAATGCTGATACGGATATGAATATTGTGATGAATGAAAACGGCAAGCTCGTGGAGATTCAGGGAACTGGTGAAAAGGATGTCTTTTCCGTAAATGCACTCAACAGGATGATAAAAATGTGCAGGAAGGATATCATGAAGATAATACAAAAGCAGAAGCAAGCGGCACTATGACTGAAGTGCACATAGACCACACTGTGAAGAGCAAATTGCTCAATATACGGCTGGACAAATACCTCCGTGCAATAGGTGTAAGGATATCCAGAAGCAGGATTTCAAAAATAATCAAAGAGGGCAAAGTCACTGTAAACGGTGTGGTGAGGAAACCCTCATATCTCATCAAGACAGGAGACAGAATCATTGTTGACTATAAGAAACTGGACAGAAAGGATATCAAACCGCAGGATATACCCATTAATGTCATTTACGAGGATGAAGACATTATTGTAGTCAACAAGGACCGTGATATGGTTGTTCATCCTGCCAGGGGCAACAGGGACGGAACAATGGTCAATGCGCTGCTCCATCATTCTGTTATCAAGGGCGGCGAGAAATTCAGGCCCGGTGTTGTTCACAGGCTGGACAAGGATACAACAGGTGTTATGGTGTTTGCCAAGAATGAGCGCTCACATGCCAGTCTGGGGTATCAGATAGAGAAGAGAAGGGTTGATAAGATATACATAGCCATTGTATGGGGCAATCTGATGAGGAATATAGGGACTATTGAAAAACCGCTCGGCAAAAAGCCTTCCAACAGGAAACTGATGGCAGTAACACCTGTAAACAGCAAGCACGCTGTTACTCATTACAGTGTCATTGAGAGAATGCTTCTGGCAACAATGCTCAGAATAAGACTGGAGACAGGAAGGACGCATCAGATAAGGGTTCACCTTTCACATTCAGGCCATCCTGTAATCGGTGATGATTATTACGGACGGAATTCCAGGAGTACAGTCAAGACATTACCTGTTGACATCAAGAAGCATTATGAATATATTGATAATCTGATGGAGAGGCAGGCACTGCATGCAGCATCATTGTCATTCAGGCATCCTGCAACAGAAGAGATGATGAATTTCTATGCGCCTCTCCCTCAAGATATGATTGAACTGATAGAAGAATTAAGAACTATAAGGGACAATTATGAAACTGATAATAGTTGAGTCACCGACAAAAGCCAAGACAATAAAGAATTATGCAGGAAAGGACTTCAAGGTAATATCATCAAAGGGTCATATTATTGACCTGCCTGCAAAGGAGCTGGGTATTGATATTGAGGGAGGATTCATTCCCAAATTCAAACCCATACCTTCAAAGAAGAAAGCAATTCAGGCAATATCAAAGGAATCAAAATCTGCTGACAGTATATTCATTGCCACTGACCCTGACAGAGAGGGTGAGGCAATAGCATATTTTGTTAATTCTGTTATTGACCCCCGGAAAAAGGACAGCACGAAACGCGTGCTTTTCTACGAGATCACAAAAAAAGGAATTACAAACGGGCTGAGCAATCCCCGTGATATCAACCAGAATCTGGTCAATGCTCAGTTTGCCAGAAGAATGCTTGACAGGATTGTCGGGTATAAGATAAGCCCGTTCTTATGGCAGACCATTGCCCGCGACCTGTCTGCAGGCAGGGTTCAGAGTGTGGCTCTGAGACTTATCTGTGAAAAGGAAGAGAAGATAAAGGCATTCATACCAAAGGAATATTACAAGATAAGCGGTATGTTCCCCGGTGATAAGGACAATGATTTCAAGGCGGATCTGATTAAATTAAAAGGCAAGAATGTGAAAGATGTGAAAATACAGAATGACAGTGATATCAGGGATTATCTGATGGGACAACAGTACGCTATATCCCTTCTTGAGACAAAGAAGAAGAAACAGCACCCGCTGCCGCCATTCATTACATCAACACTTCAGCAGACAGCATCCAATGTGTATAATTTCTCAGCAAAAAGAACAATGAGTACAGCCCAGAAACTCTATGAGGGTATTGAGATAGACGGTAAACTGACAGGTCTCATTACATATATGAGGACTGATTCAACAAGATTATCCGATGAATCACTTGATTCAATGAGGGACTATATAAAGGACAATTTAGGAGACAGGTATCTCCCGCAGAAAGCAAGATTCTTCAAGAAAGCCAAGAGGTCACAGGATGCCCATGAGGCAATACGTCCCACTGATATTAATCTCACACCGCAAAAGGTTCAGGGTTCATTAAACAAGAGTCAATTCAAACTCTACTCACTGATATGGTCCAGGGCATTGGCAAGCCAGATGAATCCGGCTGAATTTTCAATGACCAAGATTGAGCTTACTGCTGAGAAGAATCTGTTCAGGTCAATAGGCAACATACTGCTATTTGACGGTTTTTTGAAGATATATCCATACAGCAAATCACGCAATACCGACAATACAATCCCCGACCTGGACAAGGAAGAGACCCTGAAACTCATCTCAGTGGATATCAGCAGGGAGAAAACAAAACCGCCTGCACGCTATACAGAGGCAAAACTCGTCAAGACATTGGAGAAGGAAGGCATTGGAAGACCCAGCACATACGCACAGACAATAGATACTCTGCTCAGAAAGGAATATGTCAGTAAGCTGAACAAGCAATTTACACCCACTGATCTGGGTATGACAGTCAACCGTGTTCTCGTGAAGCATTTTCCGGATATCATCAATGTCAATTTCACTGCTGAAATGGAGGATAAACTTGACAGTGTTGAGGATAATGACATTGACTATGTGAAAATGCTCAGTGATTTTTATGAGGATTTCAAGAAGGTTCTTGCTGCTGCAATGGACAAGGCAAAGGATATTAAAAAAGGCCTTCAGGAGAAGACAGATATCAAATGCGAGAAATGCGGGGCTCCCATGGTTATCAAATGGGGTAAATTCGGCAAATTCCTCGCCTGTTCCAATTATCCGGAGTGCAAAAGCACAAAACCTCTCAATGAGGAGAAGATAACAGATGAGCAATGCCCTCAATGCGGCAAGGAGCTCATTATAAAGAGGGGGCGCTACGGCAGATTCGTGGCATGCAGTGATTATCCCAATTGTAAATTCACAAAACCCGTTTCAACAGGCATAAAATGCCCCGAATGCTCCAAGGGTGAGCTGATTGAAAAACAGTCAAGAAAGGGCAGGATATTCTGGGGATGCAGCAATTATCCTGACTGCAAGTTTGCAACATGGTATAAGCCGGTCAAGAAGGCATGCCCTGAGTGCAGTCATCCCTATATGGAGCTCAGAAGGGACAAACTCGTCTGTCCGAAGTGCAAGCATAGAGAAGAACCGGAGGAATAGGTAATACAGTATGGAGACATATGCTGCATTTGTCAGGCAGAACCCGCTTCTGACTGCATTCATTCAATTTGCTGTTCTGGGAACTATCGGCGAGATGCTGTCATTCCCCATAAAGGGCAAACCCCTGAAACATATGGGCGGACCTGTGGAAATACTGCTCAAGATAATTGCCTGGGGCATACTGGGTATTGTGATAAAATTCGGATTCGCCGGTATGAAGGGTTTCACCGGCATACTGATGCATCTCAATTATATTCCCTATTTTAAGACAGGATCATTGGGCTGGGCACTCTCCGTTTCCGTATTCACAAATATTTTCTTCGGTCCTCAGATGATGGTCTTTCACAGATTTGAGGAAAATCTCATTATGAGACAGTGGAGTTTCAAGGGCATTAAACAGGCGTGGTTCACACTGATATGGTTCTGGATACCGGCTCACACATTGACATTTATGCTGCCGGGTGAGTATCAGATCGGTCTTGCAGCACTCTGGTCAATTGTTCTGGGAATAATTCTAGGTTTCACATACAAAGCAAATTAGTTCAATCCTTATTCCCCTTTTCAAGGGGATGGGAATTGCTGTAAACCTCTTTGAGTTTTTCCACTGTTGTATGGGTGTATATCTGAGTGGATGCAATGGATGAATGCCCGAGCAATTCCTGCACAGCCCTGATATCAGCCCCCCTGTCCAGCATATGGGTGGCAAATGTATGTCTCATTGTATGAGGGCTCATCTTCCGGACAACTGCAAATCTCTTCAAATGCTTTTTTACTATTCTTCTCAAGTCCCTGTTTGTCAGATGCCTGCCCCTCACTGATACAATGAGATAATCTGTTGAAGGATTCACAGAGGGTCTTGCTGCCAGATAGGCGGTAATTGCATCTGCTGCAAACCTGTTGAATGGCACAAGTCTCTCTTTCCCCCCTTTACCGTAGCGTATTCTGATAATAAATCCCTTGAGATCAATGTCATCTGCCTTGAGACTGAGCATTTCATTTGACCTCATTCCTGTTGCATAGAGTATCTCAAATATCATCTTATCGCGTTTTCCGGTGAATTTATCTGTATTGAATGCAGAGAGAAGCTCCCTCATTACTTCAACAGAAAGAAACTCCGGCAGTTTCTTCTCATAACCCGGTGTTTTTATCAGTGAAAGGGGATTGGTTTCTATGATTTCATTCTTCAGGAGATATTTGAAGAATGATTTGAGTGTGGCGATCTTTCTGGACACAGTCCTCTTGCTGACACTCCGGTCATTGAGGTATGCCATGAAAGCCCTGATGTGAAAGGGCTCAGTGCTCAAAACATCAATGCCCTTGTCTGTCATGAACTGCCTGAATTGTTTCAGATCACTGCTGTATGCCTTTATTGTGCGGCTGGAATAATCCCTGTTGTATTCAATATAGTAGAGGAATGCATCCACCGGTTCCCTGCCGGTCATAATCAATTTCCTGTCTTCAGATTATACTTGTCTGTCAGATTCTTATTATAGGAGAACTTCAGGCCTGATGGTGAAATAAATCCAATATCTTTTGGTGTCTCTTCATTATAGAGCCGGATAGCAAGCTCCCCTGCCTTCTCCCCCAATCCACTGACATCAAAGACAATTGATGCAGTGACTCCTCTTTTCATGTATTTCCCATTGAGGCTTATAAGGGGTATACCCTCACTCTCGGCATTTTTCAGGATTTCACTGAATATGCCCTCTTCAAGAACAAAGGGGTCAGACCCCAGCCATATTGCATCAATTCCCGATGCCTTGAACATCTTGACTGTCATCTTGATATCGCCTGCTGATGAAATATTGCCCAGTTCCACTGATAGACCTTTCTCTTCAGCAGATTCCTTGAAACTCTTTGCAGATTCAAGGGAATTATCAACATTGAATATCAGACCGATCTTCTTTACAGACGGCAGTTTTGTCCTGAAATAATCAATAATATCCGTACTGCCTGTGCCGAATTCAATACCGCAGACATTATCCTTCTCTATAATCCGGGAAGGGATATTATCAAAGAGTGATATAATGAGGGGTACATTGTCAATATTCGGTGCAATATCACTGATTGTCCTGTCCCCCAGAAGCAACACTGCTCCGGGTCCGGCAATCATTATCCTGCCGACAATATTGTAGAGGCGGTTGGAGTCATTCTGCAGATTATAGGTGAAGAAATCAAATTTTGACCTTGCTTTGAATGATTCAATGAATTCACCCGTTGTTTCACTTTCACCTGAACTGACTATATACACAGTAAAACCATTGAGGACTATAATAAACATCATGAGAATAAGAGATATCACAATCTTCTTCATTTTAATGCCCTCTTTCCTATATCCTTTCTGTAGAAGGAATTATTGATATTAATTCCGGAAATATTACTGTACACACTCTCCACTGCTTCCCTGAGATCTCTCCCTGTAGCTGTTATCCCGATTATACGCCCGCCTGAAGCAATGAGCTTATTGTCTTCCAGACTTGTGCCTGCCTGGAATATCTCTATATTGTCATCCAGTGAACTGTGGTCTATTTTTATTTCCCCGCCTTTTCTGTACTGCCCGGGGTATCCCTCTGAAGCAATTATCACTGTGACAGCTGCCCCGGGGGCAAAACTTATTGATTCAATTTCCAGACTCCCTGCAGCAGACTGTTTCAGTAAGGGGTAAAGCTCGTCTTTCATGAGAGGAAGAATGGACTGTGTCTCCGGGTCACCGAAACGTGCATTGAACTCAACCACCTTAGGTCCCTCTTCTGTTATCATAAGCCCGCAGTACAGTAGTCCCCTGAATGGTGACCCGTCCTCTATAAGGCCCTCCAGCACGGGCTTTATTATTGTGTTCATTATCCTGCTGCTGACCTGTTCATTGACAAGCTCACAGGGTGCGTAAGAGCCCATTCCCCCCGTATTGAGACCCTTGTCATCATCCAGAGCCCTCTTGAAATCCTGCGCCGGCAGCATAGGAACAGTTTTAACGGAATCTGTTATTACAAAGAGTGATGCTTCTGAACCTTCCATGAACTGCTCAATAATAATTCTGCCGGACGCATCACCGAATCTGTTCTCATTGAATATCTCATCAACTGCTCTGTCCAGTTCTTCTCTGCTCTTGATAATATAAGCGCCTTTACCGGCTGCAAGACCCGAGACCTTAACTACATAAGGATAATCCCTGCTTTTTATCTCGCTGTCAAATTCTTCACGGGATTCAACAACTGTGCAATCTGCAGTGGGCACATTCTTTCTTTCCATCAATTTCTTGGCATAGGCCTTATCTGTCTCAATCCTTGCTGCTTGTGAGGAGGGGCCGAATACATCAATATTATACTCCTTAAGATAATCCGTCAGTCCATCGGCAAGATACTGTTCAGGACCGATTACAACAAGATCAATGCTTCTGTCAAGCGCATAATCCTTTATTGAATCAAAATGCCCCGATATATCGGCATATTTGCCTATTGATAAGATTCCGGGATTACCCGGATACGCAAACACATCAATACCCTCATCTGCCAGTTTCCAGGCCAATGCGCTCTCTCTTCCCCCACTGCCGATTATCATTACTTTAGTCACCGTACATCTCCTCTTCACTGAATATTTCAGCACTGAATATATATATATCCGTATCCGGGTCATTGTAGCAGTCCGGTCCCATTCCTGCTTTCATGCATGTTGATGAGAGGAATTTTTCCCTGTCATATCCCCATTCAACTGCAACCTGGGGAAGGAGCAGACCGGAAGCATAGCCCCTCTTCATAAATATACCGTGTTCTCCTACATTGATCTCACTGATATCCTCTGTCTTTTTCAGAGGGGTCATTACAGATATCTCAATATTCACTGCATTGAGTTCATCTTCTCTCAAGGGGGGGAACCGGGGATCATGAAAACCGGCTTTAACAGCCATTGTGCTGACAGCCCTGTAGAGTGGTTCAACTCCCTCTATGTAGCCTATGCAGCCGCGCAAATCATCATTCTTCTTCAATGTGACGAATACACCCCTCTCCTCTCTGAGGATATCCGAATCAGGGAGGGTCTGGCTTATGTCATTCCCGCGCAGATGTGATTCAATTGCTGTTCTGGCAGTCTCAAGGAGATAGAGTTTTTCACTTCTTTCCATTGTCAAATCCCCCGAATGCCGCATAGCCGACATTGTATCCGGAATAATCGCCTGTAATATCACTGCTTGCTGAATGATCCAGTAATCTGACAGTCAGATTACTGATTCTGTTTATTCCCAGTATTATGCCTATGGGTCCGCCTCCGCAGCAGCAGGCAGTATTCTCCGACTCCATATCCTCAAAATAATCCATGAATTTCTTCATGCTGTTCTGTTCAATTTCCCTGATTGTATTGCTGTCAACATCCATGCCCTCATCATAATCATAACCGTGATACAGATCCGATGATGCTATAAAGAGCGTCTTTCCTGTATTTGCATCCGCAATCTTCTCAAGCATGATATTTATATGTTTTCTGTCCTGCCTGCCCATGAGAATGGGGACAACCTTGATTTTGTTGCCGGCAAGATATCTGACAAAAGGCATCTGAACTTCAAGGGAATGCTCATTATCATGCACTCTGTTCTCTATGATAATTGAGTCAGTGCTCAGTCTCTCCTGGAAATCCCTGTCTATATCAAGAGGTCCCAGGGGTGTATCCCACTGGTCATAATCACTCATGGCAAAACCCTTGAAGAGATGATGATGAGATGGGCCTATGAACACTATGCGTTCATATGCCTCAGGATCAATCATTGAATAGAGATGGGCTGCAGTCCAGCCCGAATATATGATGCCTGCATGCGGGACAATACCTGTTTTCAGTGTATTGTCTCTGTTCTTCTCTGCCTTTTCAATCATTGCACCTATATTCCTCTTCAGTTCAGAGCTGTCCGCAGGATAGAACCTCCCTGCAAAAACACTGTTTCTTATACTCATTTTACTCCTTTGCCTGTATAATCCGGTACATCTTATTTATTTTCTGATAAATACCTGTCATTATAATCCTTTTATTTTGTATTTGCCGAGCGTATCCGTCACTCTGTTTCTGAAACACTCAGAGAGATCCGCCAGGGGAAGCCTTAAATTACCGGTGTCCAGTTTCAGATATTTCATTGCAAATTTGAGTGGTATCGGGTTGGTTTCAACAAAGAGCGCCCTTGCAAGCGGATACAGCTTCCTGTGGAGCTCTGTAGCATCCATTGTCTGACCGGAATAGTATAATTCAAAGAGTGACTGCATCAGGTCCGGCACGACATTGGATATTGTGGAGATAACACCGCTTGCCCCTGCAGACATCATAGGCAGGGTAATTGAGTCCTCCCCCGACATGACACGGAATCCCTCTCTTGCCTTTATCAGTATTTCCGTTGTCTGATTTATTGACCCTGATGCCTCTTTAATACCCGTAATACCATCTATCTCGGAAAGCGCTGCAACTGTGTCCGGTTCAATATTGACACCTGTTCTGGACGGAACATTGTATATGACAATATCCATTTCCGTTTTTTCTGCTACTTCCTTGAAATGCCCGTACAATCCCCTCTGCGAGGGTTTATTGTAATAAGGTGTTATTACAAGAGCATAATCAGCCCCTATCTCACCTGCCTTATTGGTTCTTGAAATTGTCTTGGATGTATTGTTCGTGCCTGTGCCTGCAATAACATAAACCCTCTTGTCTGCTGTCTTTACTGCTGTTTCAATTGTCTCAAAGAGTTCACTGTCTGACAGGGCAGGAGCTTCTCCGGTTGTCCCGCATGACAGTATGCCGGACACCCCGCTTTCTATCTGTCTGTTTATCTGCTTAATGTACTGCCGGAAATCTATCTCCAGATTGTCATTGAAAGGTGTTATGAGTGCAGTGCAGCATCCTTTCAGCATAATTGCCTCCTATTTAACCATTAAATCTTCTTTCTTCAGCCCTGTGTTGATCTTCACATCCTTGTAGAGAACATCCTCCACCATAACACCATTCTCATAGTGCTTGAATCCGATTATCCTTCCTGAAGGAGCAAAGAGTATCTTCGCCCGGGTGAATCCGAATTCCTCAACAGGGATTCCCTTTACTTCAATATAATCGGCTGTCAATGTGTCCAAATCCGTTTCTCCTGTCGTCACTTCAGTATCGGATTTCAATATGCGCTCCAGTCTCTCCATTACATGGAACCACGGTGATTCAGCAATGGTGATGCCCCTTATATTCTGCACAAGGGAATTGGTCAGCGGAAGTGTCAGTTTGACAAAACGCAGCATGCCGCCTCTTCTGCCTGTTGTCTTCTCTGTCTCCGGGTCATAAAAAGCTTTGGAACCGAGCCTGTCACCCTCAATGGACTCCATGTATATATATCCGGGTTCAAGATATCTGTATTCCCATACAGTAGAGGAGGTCTCACTGCCTTTGACAAGGTCATTGTGAAGCCTGCATGTATAGTCATTTATTGTATCGGAAAAACCTTCCCACCTCTCAATGATACTCTCTGCAGTTGACGCACTTGCCAGTAATGCCATAACAATCAGAATGAACAATAATCTTAATTTCATTTCTTATCCCCCTTTTTTATAAGAGCCAGCTGGAAAACACTGTCCAGTTTCGTTACAAAATGGAAATCCATGCCCTTCAGTGTATTGTCCGGTATATCATCAAGATCTCTTTTGTTCTGTTTGGGCATTATGATCTCCTTGATGCCGGCAAGCTTTGCTCCAATTACCTTTTCCTTCACACCGCCTATGGGAAGCACCTTGCCCCTCAGTGACAGTTCGCCTGTCATTGCAATATCATGTCTCACAGGAATACCTGAAAGCACTGATACAATGGCTGTCGCCAATGTGATGCCTGCAGAAGGACCGTCTTTGGGTATTGCGCCTTCTGGAAGATGTATGTGCAGATCGTATTCCTCAAATTCCTTTATATCAATATTGAATTTCTTATAATTGGATTTGATATACGACATGGCTGCCTTTGCTGATTCCTGCATAACATCACCAAGCTGTCCTGTCAGTGTCAGCTTACCCTTGCCCGGCATTTTTATTGCTTCAACAAAGAGTATCATGCCGCCCATTGGTGTCCAAGCCAGACCTGTTGCAATGCCTTTGCGAGCTTTCTTCTCTGCGCGGTCTGCAAGGAATTTCCTCTTGCCCAGGTATCTGCCTACACTGCGCGAGGAAACCGTTGTCTTCCTCCTGTTATTCATTACCTTCTTCTTTGCAACCTTTCTGCATATACTGCCTATTGTCCTCTCCAGATTTCTCACACCGGCTTCTCTTGTATATCCGTCAATTATCTTTCTTATGCCGTCCTCTTTAAAGGCAATATCCTTCTTCTTGAGGCCATTCTCCTTTATCTGACGCGGTATGAGATAATCCTTTGCAATATGCACCTTGTCCTCTATTGTGTATCCCGGCAGCTTTATCACCTCCATTCTGTCTCTGAGTGCAGGCGGTATTGTATAAAGCACATTGGCTGTTGTTATGAACATCACCTTTGATAGATCATATGGGATCTCCAGATAATGATCTGCAAATGTATTATTCTGCTCAGGATCCAGGACCTCAAGCAATGCGCTTGACGGGTCACCCCTGAAATCCGAACCGACCTTGTCTATTTCATCAAGCATGAAGACAGGATTGGATGTGCCCGCTTTCTTCATTGCCTGTATTATCCTGCCGGGCAATGCACCGACATATGTCCTTCTGTGACCCCTTATCTCAGCTTCATCGCGTATTCCGCCCAGTGAGAGCCGCACAAACTCCCTGCCCAGAGCTCTCGCAATGGATTTGCCCAGTGATGTCTTGCCCACTCCCGGAGGGCCGACAAAACACAGTATGGGGCCCTTGCTGTCCTTCTTGAGTTTCTTTACTGCAAGATACTCCAGTATTCTGGTCTTGATCTTCTCCAGATCATAATGATCCTCATTGAGGATTTTCTCAGCTCTCTTTA
>JAWOBN010000042.1:0-10403 GCA_046484245.1 bacterium
TATGTGAACATGGCAGAGGGTTCTTGCATTGCAGGATTTCAGGCTCACCGAGGAATGCATTCAGCCTTTTCCCCCATTGATCTCATTCGTAGGATTCACTCCCGCCGCCTCCACCATTATTACTCCCATAAGGGAGTCCATTTGTGAAACAAATACGAGCATAGCGAGGAAACCCGCGGAGGGTTCTTGCCTTACACGATTTCGGGCTATTCAAGGAATGCATTCAGCCTTCTCCCCCATTGATCTCATTCGTAGGCTTCACTCCCGCCCAATGTGAATATATGTGAACATGGCAGAGGGTTCTTGCATTGCAGGATTTCAGGCTCACCGAGGAATGCATTCAGCCTTTTCCCCCATTGATCTCATTCGTAGGCTTCACTCCCGCCCGGATAAAAACATCGGGTACGGTTGTTGAAAATGATGAATCTTATATTATCCCTTTATAGTGGGGTTCTTCACTTTTTTTCAACATTTGGATTAACCAATACAGGGACTTACTTTCATCATTTTCAACAACCGTACCCGGGATTTGGATAAGTTTATATTCACGGTTACAGGTTGACAAGATCACCTGTGGGAATTATTATATTAGTAGAGGCGAAGGTTGACTCCTGAACTTTAACAGGAGGTTATTATGAAACGCAAATTCCCTTCCTACAAAACATCCATACTTGTATCACTGGTTATCTTCATTGGTGTTTTTGCAGGTCTGCCTGCATTCAAGACCAGTATGCCTGAAATTGCCCCGAGCAGCAGAACTGTGACCGAGTTCCGCGAATTACCTCCTTTGGAGAGGATTGACAGGCCTGAGCCGGTACAGTCCAATCTGCCCAAGAAAATTGTTGAAAGCAATAATGGTAATGAAACGGATATCAGTGATATGACAACGGATTTCAATAATGATGATCTGATTGACAATACAGCAGACAGGACAATATACCGCACCTATGAGGAATCCCCCTCACTGATCACAGATCTGAATCCTGTCTATCCCGAGACAGCCAAACAGCTTGGTATTGAAGGCACTGTGATTATTCAGCTGATTGTTGAAAAAGACGGTACAGTATCATCAGTTGAGGTATTGAGAGGCATTCATCCCCTGCTGGATGATGCAGCAAAAGCAGCAGCTCTCAATCTGAGATTTTCCCCTGCAATGACCAGAGATATCCCCATCAGATGCTATATCTCAATACCAATTACATTTTCACTGGAATAATACGGGGCCTGCAATGAAATCCGCAAAACGGACATTCATTAAATTATCCCTCCTCATTTCACTAATACTCATTGTCTGCCTCTTTTTACTCAAACCATTCAATATGAATGTTGCTATCAGCAGTTTTACACTGAATCCTCTGAATCTCCATCCTCCCCGTGAAACCGTAATACCGGAGAGATTCATAGTATATGAAAGTTCACCTGAAATTATTGAACCGGCTTTCCCTCATTATCCCGGTGAAGCAATGAGTAAAGGTATTGAGGGCACTGTTATGCTTATCCTCACAATTGACAGAACAGGCAGTGTTTCCAATGCTGAGATAATTGAGGATGTGCATCCGCTTCTGGATACTGCTGCTGTTCATTCTGTGTACAGTATGAAATTCCGGGCTGCTGAAATGCGGGGCAATCCGGTTAAGAGCTATATCCGGTATCCTGTTACATTTCTGCTGGAATAATGGGAAGGGTGAATTATGTCTGTAAAGGAAGTAAAATTGATTGTTTCAACATCCGGATTGTAATTTTACTTCTTTACACATCACTGGCTGCCCTGTCTGTGTGTGATGACAATTGATGATTCATTTCCATATTGGCACTGACATTGCCCACTGAATTAAGGGAAGCCAGGACATTCACTGAAAATGCAACCATTACAGTAATGATGACTGCAATCTGAATAGTCCTTATTGCAATTTGTTTAAGATCTGCTGAGAAGCCCCACCAGAGACTCCCGCCTTTTCTCATATCATTGATTTCATCTTTTGTGAAATCCTCTGCTACTTCAAATGTTGTATTGACATTATTATCGGTTATGAATAATGAGTTCATAAATCCTCCTTTTTTATTTTTCCGGATGTTGAGAACAATCACTATTATATGAAGCAACCTCTGTGCCAAATGTTAAGTTATGATATTGCTGCTCTTATAAAATTTTCTGTTTTTATAGAATGGACAAAAATTAACTATTATTGCTGTAAAACGCTTTTGTGACAATATTTGTCATTTGCGGAATTTGAATTGAGGTGTCAAATAAACCGATACTGCTGTAAGCAGGGAGTCGGCACCGGCAAAAACTATATTATCCCTTTCTTCCATGAGCCGCGTCTGAACCATATGAATGCGATTATTGTAATCACTATATTGGACAAGAACATTGCCCAGAATATACCATTGGGTCCCCACTGCCAGTGTTTTGCAAAGAGATATGCAAAGGGTATTCTCACGCCCCATAGCCGGAATATCTGCATGATAAGAACAGGCAATGTGTGTCCCGAACCCTTGAATGCACCTGTAAACACCATCATAACCGAGAAGAACAGGACAGAATATGATGTTATCCTGAACATATCGCCGCCGATTGCAATAACCTCAGGGTCATTGATAAAGAACTGCACCACATATTCACCAAAGAAGAAGAGCAGTGTTGTGAAGACGAATACAACAGATGCATTGATGCCTGCTGCTGTCCACACTGATTTCTCGGCTCTCTTCACCTGCCGGGCTCCCATATTCTGGGCTACAAATGTTGCAGAGCCCTGCGAAAGACCTATAGCAGGCATAACGAGCATGGAGATTATCCTGTGTGCTACTCCGAATGCGCCGACCACTGCTGTGCCGAATGTATTGACAAGACCCATCATAAGCGTGAATCCGAGTGAAGTTCCCATTTGACCGAATGACATGGGTAGTCCTATTTTCATTATCTTTGCCCAGATATCAATATCGGGTTTTATTGACCTCATGTCAATTTTGATACCCTGAGTGCCTGCAAACAGGATGAAGATAGCTATTATGGATGAGAGTCCCTGAGAAAACACAGTTGCAATAGCTGCACCTGTAACCCCGAGTTTGGGAAATATCCACAGGCCGAATATGAGGAATGGGTCAAGTATGATATTAAGACCCACTGTGAAGAATATCAGTTTCATGGGGCTTATTGTATTGCCGTATCCCCTGAGAAGCCCCTGATAGAGAAAATAGACAAAAACAAATGGCAGTCCTGTAAACATTATACGCATATAATTTTCAGTAAAGGCAAAAGCAGGTCCCGGTGTCTGAAGGAGACGCAGTATGAGAGGTGTAGTTATAAAACCGATTATTCCTATGACAATACCGAGAATAATTACAATAAGAAGAGTGCTGCCTGCACTCTTCCTCATATTCTCCTCATTATCAGCACCCTTGTATTGGGCAACAAGTGTTGAGCCGCCTACTCCGAGCCCGCTTGCAACTGCTACTGTGAGCCATACGATATTATGCGTTATTGTTGGTGCTGCCAATGCCTCTTTGCCCAGTTTCCCGAGCCAGAATGCATCTGTTACATTGTACAGGGTCTGGAATATCCTGGAAATAACTATTGGTGTGGAAAGGAGCACCAGATTCTTCCATATGGAGCCATGGAGAAGATCCGGTGTGCGCGACATTCTCCTTATGATATTCCCTCTTGTAATGAAATTAAAGAATTCTCTCAATCAGTCCTGCTTTATATGTCTGATTATTTCCGAGCAGAAGGCAGGCAGGTCATAAGGATTCCTTGAGGTAATCAGATTTTTATCCACAATCACTTCCTTATCCTCCCATGAGGCACCGGCATTGACAACATCATCCTTAATTGCATAAAATGAAGTGGATTTCATGTCTTTAAGAACACCTGCTGACACGAGCACCCAGGGCCCATGGCATATTGCTGCCACAACCTTATCCTGCTTGAACATATCCCTGACAAATTCATTGATACTGCTGTTCCTTCTCAGTATATCAGGCGCATAACCGCCGGGGATTATCACGCAGTCAAAATCACCTGCATCCGCATTGTCTATGGATATCTCCTCATCAGCAGGATAGCCCTCCTTTGAGTAATACTGATTTTCCCTTCCTGTTCCGACCATTGCTGTCTCAATACCCTCTTCTTTCAGCCTGAGATACGGATACCAGACCTCCAGAACCTGATAATTGTCCTCTATGAGTATTGCCGCCTTTTTTGTCATTTGAACTCCTTTTTTATTTATAATAATGCTTAATGATAATAATTCAAGAATAGAGCTGTCAAGGTATTTGATTTTTTTATATATGCATTTACAATAGTAATATGGAAAATGATTATGTGTCCGGTTCACTCAAACTGCTCTTAGAAAGCCTTATCCAGTTGAAGACAATGCCTGAAAATGCCAGAGAAGAAGCAATGAAACAGACTGCAGACAATATGAGAGGAATGATTGTATTCAATAATGCACTTGCCTTCTTTGAGGAGAATGGATTCTCAGACAGCAGTATAGAGCATTACAGAGACTTTATAGAAAATGATATAAGGAATACTGCCCGTTCAGCCCGGAGTATATTATCCGATTTCTCCAAAGTCCTCACCATTTCCAATTCATCAACTGTACTCAGTGCACTGAATGGATATGACGGGGAGGTTTTTGCATTGAGGTCAGAGCCTCAAAGAGAGGGGGAAATATTCTGCAACAGATTGAAGGATGCGGATATTGCATGCAGTATTATTGAAGACAGTTTGTTCCGGGAATACTATGACAGCAATACGGTCTTTCTCTGCGGATGCGACGGATATGATGATGATTTATTCATCAATAAGAGAGGCACATCCCCTATTACCGGTTTTGCCTCCAAGAAACATCGTGCCACTGCTGTTCTATGCGGAAAGGCAAAATACACTGACAACCTGAGCCGGTTCACCATTCCCCCTGATTTTGAATTGATTGAGAGAAAACACATCACCATTATCTGAAACACCAATAAAAATACATAGCTATATCAAATTTGGGTTGTGAGGAACATTATAACCTGACTTGGACATAAATTTCATAATAAAATATCCTTTCCAAATCCCGGGTCCGGTAGTTGCATAGGTTGCACAATAAATACATGAAATCCGGGGAAATGGAATCTCTCTATAATATAAGCTCAACTATTATCTAATTTACGCACTTAATGCTGTTTTGTGTTCTGCAACCTATGCAACTACCGGACCCGGGATTTGGAGGGTATTCTCTTTGGATTCAGGTGGGCAGAGCAATATATATATAAATTTAATACTTGAAAAATATTATCATTTGTGTTTTAATTATTAATTATATTAATGATTAGGAGGAAAAATGGAAAAGAAAGAAATAGTTGATGCATTAAGTGAGGTTCTGGATCCTGAAATAGGGATGGATATTGTCACACTGGGACTCATATACGACATAGATATTGAAGACAGCAAGGTGAATATTGACATGACATTGACATTCCCCGGATGCCCGCTTGCCAATGTAATGGTGAATTCCGCAAAAGAGAAGATTGAATCACTGGAAGATGTGACAGAGGCAAATGTCAATCTTGTATTTGAACCGCGCTGGGAACAGTCAATGGTCTCGGAGGATAATTACAAGAAATTACTGGAAAATGACAAATAACAAGCATTTTCTCATACTCCTGGCATCAATGATTATAATAATAACATTGATGCTGCTTGCAGCCAGACCCCTCACATTCTTTTCAAAGAGGGAGATTTCCGATGATGCTGCATATATACTTAAATTCTCTCAGATATGCAGGGATATTGATGAATATTACAGCAGCTCCGGCAGATACCCCAAAACACTGGATGAAATACCGTATAAACCCAAGGACGGACTGGATTCATTATTTGAGTACTCCGCTACATACAATCATTTCACATTCAGGACCCGTTTCCCTATTGACAGCAGTATTCTCATCATGACCCCGGACACATTAATAAAGCAGAAAATAGAAGGGCAGACAGATGAAGAATAGAACATGGGCTGAGATCAATCTTGATAATCTGATAAACAATCTCAACAGTATAAAAGATTTTCTCAAGGATGACACATTGATACTGGCTGCTGTTAAAGGCAATGCTTACGGGCATGACAGTGTGATTGTTTCAGACGAGCTTTCCGAGCATATTGACTATTTCGGTGTTGCATCAGTTGACGAAGGTATTGAGCTGAGAAAGAACAGTATAGACAATCCCATTCTGGTTCTTTCCCCGACACTGACAGATGATATTGAGCGGATAATAGATTATGACCTTATCCCCAATATACACACTGTTGCTTATGCACGGGCATTTTCACAATACTGTAATGAACATGGACTTACAAGACCGGTCCACATTGAAATTGACACAGGCATGAACAGGACAGGCATAGATTACAGGGAGGCATTTGACTGTATCAAGGATATATCATCAATGGACAATATCACAGTAGAGGGCATATTCTCCCATTTTGCAGAAGCTGAAAAAGAGATGGGGTTTGCTATTGAACAAAAACAGAGATTTGATATAATTACAGATAGATTAAAAGAAGAAGGTATTGATTTTAGAAGCCTGCATTTTGCTAATTCGGCAGCAATAGTCAATCAGGATAATATTGACTATAATATGGTGAGACCGGGTATCATGATCTACGGTCATTATGCTGATGAATCATTGAAAGACAAGATTGACCTCAAACCCGTAATGACCCTCAAAACTCGTGTATGCCAGGTCAAAATTTTAGAAAAGGGCGATACAGTGAGTTACAAACGGTCATTCAAAGCTGACAGAAGAATGAAGATTGCAACAACACTGATAGGATACGGTGATGGATACTCCCGTCTTCTGTCAAACAGATCGCAGATGTATGTTAATGGTAAAAAGGCGGATGTGATAGGAAAGGTCTGCATGGACCTGACAATGCTTGATGTGTCACATATTGAAGATATCAAGCCGGGAGATGAAGTGGAGGTGTTCGGTGAAATAATATCAGTGGATGAACTGGCCGGTATTTCCGGAATGATAAACTATGAGATACTCACAGGCATAGGTCCCCGTGTCCCGCGGATTTTTCTCAAAAACAATGAAATATACAAGATGAAAAATATTATGGCAAATGCCAATAACAGGAGGAACAATGAGTAAGGATTCTGAAATCACTCTGATGGATGTTGTAAATCCATTTTATACACAGGCTCTTGTCTTTATGGGTGTCATGAATATACCCGATATGGAGACCAAGAAGGACCTTAAATTGGCAAAGCGCTCCATTGATACTATTGAATTTCTCAAGAACAAAATGCAGGGGAATCTTAAAAAGGAAGAGGAAACACAGATTGAAGAGATTCTGATGCAGATGCAGATGCTCTTTGTTAAAGCCAAAGAAGAAGGAAATAATCCCGAAAAAAAAGAAGATAACGGGGAGGAAAAGTGAAAAAGATATTCCTTTTATCATTAATTATTCTCATACTGGGCACAGTTGTATTTGCCCAGAGGGTTCATATTGTCAAAAAAGGTGACACATTGTGGGATCTTGCAGGATTCTACTATGATAATCCTTTCTTATGGAGAAAGATATACAATGCCAATATGGACAAGATTGATGACCCGCACTGGATCTACCCCGGACAGGAATTTCTCATTCCCGATATACCGGCAGATGCGACAATGACAGAAATGCCTGAGGAAACAGTTGAAGAGAGGACACCCCGCGAGGTTATTGTTGACAAAACCCCTCAGAAGGGGGATATCACCTATGACAGAGGTGACAAGGAAGAGACCCTGGCTCAGATAAAGCGTGTAAGGGAAGACATTAAGAAGGTTGAGAAGACAAAGAGTATGAAGATATCCAATGCAGTCAATTATGCTGTTTCAAAGAAACTGGCATTCAAAGCAGGTTATATAACTGACACAGACCCCATGATAGGCAGACTGGGGGATCTCTATGACGGTTCACTCTCCTATACGACCAATGAGAAAGCATATATCCATCTGGATGATGAGACAGATGATATCATTGGCAAGGAACTGATTGTTTATGAGTGGGATAACAAGGTCCATACTGCTGATGGTGAATACCTCGGTAAACATGTTAAGATATTCGGCACAATAAAGGTTGAAGGTATTGAGAACAACAAAGCCTACGGCACTATAAAATCCACCTATGATATGATGAAAAAAGGCTTCAGGGTTGCCTATTATACACCGCCCATAATACCGCTGAATAATGCTTATCTCAAGGAAAACAAGGATATAAGGGCATCACTCATAGACAAGTCAGATACAGAGATGCGTATCAATGAATTCAGTATTGTATTCACTGATATTGGTGAAGAAGAGATGATCAATCACGGAGATGTCTTTACAATAATAAGGAAGAATGATGCAGGCCGTTACTATGCAGCAGGTGCTGTGCAGATTCTTGTACCTTATGACGGCTACTCAACTGCTGTTGTAATGTCCATCAAGGGCAATATTGACATAGCCGCTGTTGAAGAAATGAAATTGGCTTACAGGAATAAGAGCGCATTTCTCCTCAATCAGTACAAGCGTGTATCTGAGATGGAATCCGGGCTTACTGAGGAAGTGACAGAGGAAGAGATTTCCGAAGAAGAGATCATGGAAGAAGAGGAAATCACAGAACCTGTTATAACTGAAGAGGAAGAATTTGAATTGATTGAAGAGGAAACAGTTGAAGAACAGACTATAGAAGAAGAGATGGAGATCACTGAGGAAGAAGAGACAGTTGTTGAAGAAACAGAGGTGGTTGAAGAGGAAACTGTTGAAGAGACAGAGGAAGAAGTGATTATTGAGGAAGAGGAAACTGAGGATGATTTCATTATTATTGAAGAAGAGGATACAGAGGATGAACCGCTCATTATAGAAGACGAGACAGAAGATGAATTCATCATTGAAGAGGAAGCAGTTGAAGACACAGAGGAAGAAGAAGGATTCATAATTGAGGAAGAAGAAGGTGAAGATGACTCTGTTGAAATTGAAGGAGAAGATGAAATAATCATCATAGAAGAATAAGGAATAGATGAGCAGATACAAGAAACTTCTCAAGAAAAAAAAGAATAATCAGAAGGCGGTTTTAATAACCGCCTATGATTATGCTGCAGCAAAAATCATTGACGATTGTGATGTTGATGCAGTGCTTATGGGTGACTCTGCAGCAATGGTGGCTCTGGGTTATGAATCAACCATTGAGATATCACTGGATGAGATCATCATGCTGGGCAAGGCTGTGCGCAGAGGTCTCACAAAACCGTATTATATTGTTGATATGCCCTTTCTCTCTTACCAGCCCTCGCGGGAAGAAGCCATAAAGAATTGCGGCAGGGTGCTTCGTGAAACCAAATGCGACTCTGTCAAGATGGAGGGCGGCAGTGAGTATCTTGATATAATCAAATCGGTTATTGATACAGGCATACCTGTATGCGGACATGTGGGTATGACTCCCCAGAGATTTAAAGTCTATAATGGCTATCCTGTGAAAGGACAGTCGCATGAAGAAGCTGTGAGGATAATTAAGGATGCCATTGAGCTTGAGAAGGCAGGCATATCAATGCTGATAATTGAAAATGTGCCTGACAGGATATCCTCATATATCACTGAAACCCTCAGGGTACCTGTTTATTCAATAGGATGCGGCACTGAAACTGACGGTCAGATAATAGTATATCATGACATCCTTGAGATGTTTGAGGGATTCAAACCGCGTTTTGTAAAGATATACGGCCATATATCAAAGAATATCAAGAAAGCTGTAAGCGATTATGCCGGCGATGTCAGACACGGAAAATTCCCCCAGAAGAAAAGCATCCCCCATCTCAAGGAACCCGAAAAGAAGAAGATTAGAGAATTATTCCCCGATTTCTAAATATTATAGAAGAATTTGTTGTCCAGTATTCTGAACTGTACTGCCTCTGCGATATGCTCTTCCCTGATATCCTTATACCCCTCCATATCAGCTATTGTCCTTGCAACCTTCTTTATCTTGTTTATGGAGCGGGGGGAGAAACCGTAATGCTCCACTGCATTTTTAAGCAGAGAAACAGATGAATTATCCAGTGAACAGTATCTCTTGATATACCTTGATGTGAGATGCGCATTGCGCCTTATATGCTTCAGTTTGGAGTATCTATCATTCTGTTTTTCAACTGTGCTTTCAACCCTTTCCCTGATATCTTCTGATGATTCTGACATTGAGTCAGACTGCAGTTTCATGAAATCCGTTCTGGGCACCTCTATGTGTATGTCTATACGTCCACGGCATCGTGCTGGTGGGGACCATGGTAGCCCTGGGCCACGCGGCCACGCCCCTGGAGCAGCTGGTCGGCTTCATCGCGGTGATCCTCGCGGCCGGTAACGCAGTCGGCGGCTACGTGGTGACCGAACGCAT
>JAWOBN010000018.1:0-8869 GCA_046484245.1 bacterium
CTGCAGCATCGTATCCTGCCAGGGAGTACGGCATACATTCCGGTATGCCCTCTGCAGAGGCATTTGCCCGCTGCCCCGGTATTGTCATGATAAAACCCGACATGGATAAATATATCAGTATATCCGGCAAGATATTCTCTGCTATTGAAGATTACTGCAGGCATATAGAGGTGTATTCAGTGGATGAGTGTTTTGTCAGAGCTGTATCACTTGAACAGGCAGAGGATTTTGCCCGGTATATAAGGAATATGGTGAGGCATGACTATCATATAACATGTTCTGTGGGCATTGGCCCCAATAAGCTCATTGCCAAGATATGCTCTGATGATAATAAGCCTGACGGCCTTTCTGTTGTAAACAACGGATACAGATATATCAGGGACAAGGATGTCTCGGATATTCCCGGTATAGGCCGCAAGACCGCACTTGCTCTGAGTTCACTGGGCATACATTATGTAAGGGATATTGAGGCTTTCCCCCTCTATTTGCTTAAAAAGAAATTCAAGTCATATGCCTATGTATTAAAGGAGATTGCCCGGGGCAGGGACCCGTCCAATTTCCTCTGGAATATCACCACAGATATCAAATCAGTGGGCAATACACATACAATGAAGGAGAACACTGTGTCAATACGCCGTCTCTCATCCATGCTGTCTATTATTGCCGAGCATGTGGCCCTGAGGATGCGTAAACACAGTGTTGAAGGCAATACTGTTACACTGACAGTGCGTTATATGGATTTCAATACATTCACCAGAAGGAAGAAGATATACAGGTATATTCACAGTGCAGGTGATATACACTCTTATGCAGTTATGATACTGAGAGGCGTGGACATAGAAAAGCCCGTGCGCCTCATAGGCATATCTGTGAGTAATCTGAGGCCATTAAGCAGTCAGATGTCATTTGATTTTGAAGATAATATGAAGGATAAGGAAATGGAGGATACAGTCAACAGGATAAAGGACCAGTTCGGGGAATGGTCTATTATGAAGGCAAGCAGTATGGAGATGACAAGAAGGCCATTCATGCATTTCGGGGGAATAGACAGGCGTGATGCGGAAGAAGGTAAAAGATGAAAGGTAAAAGGTAAAAGAAGGACCGGCTGACGCCGGGTCAATGGTTGATGGTTGATAGTCAAAGGTCAAGACCATGAAAGAACGAAAATCAGAGGAATTCACTTATTGCCCCACATGTATATTTACCAGTCACCACCATACCAGTCACAAGCCACTATCTCACTATACATTCTACACGCTCTATTCGTTCTTTATAACGCAACACGCATAACGTATAACGATAGATGCTGTCTATTGACATATAAATTAAGACATATATAATAAATACTAGTTAGGAGGTTAAATGAAAAGGCTTATTGTTTTAATTATTATTTCAATTCTTCTGCTTTCATTTCTGGGATGTACTGATACAAAGACACAAGAGGATATCAATGCATTGAATAACAGGATTGATGAATTGTCAAAGAAGATTGAGGTGATGGAGACAAAGCTCAATCGTGTGCATGACAGGGTGTATCCTGAAATGAACAGAACCACTGAAGCAGAAGGTGCGATAGATAAAGAAGCACTGAAGACAAAAGATATTGATGAAAAATAAACACAGGAGGTAAATAATGAAAAAACTTTTAATTCTTATTCCGGTTATACTGATTGCATTTGCAGGTTGTACAATGCTCAACCCTGCTATTGTTGATCACTATGATACAGTCGTAGGTCCATTTGAAGGCGCAATCTATGAGCGTGGTGTAACAGAGGGAGACCTCGGTTCCGGATTTGTATTCTATGATACAGGAGGAGACGATACAACTATGAGCGGTACAGGTGAAATCCTGGATATGTATTTTGATGATACAACCGTTGGATACACACTATCACTCGTGTCACCTGATGATGATAACTATACCATAGTAGATCCCGACAAGACACCCAAAGAGACAAGGTTTGCAGCAGCAGGCGACATTCTGAAAGATGATGTCGGTACTGCAGGCACAGTCATTACAGCACCCTCAATGACAGCAGGCAAGGTTACTGTTGAAGCAGACGGCTGGTACTGGATCAATCTGGACAATTCAACAGATGTCCCCTCAAACAGGGATACTGAGTATGTACTGCTTCATGTTATATCAATATCAGATAATGATTCCAGACTTGATTTTGAATTCTGGTGTCAAACAGACGGTACAGAATACTTCGGCGAGGAACAGGAATAATCAGTTATTAAAATGAGGGGCCTTTGAGCCCCTCTTTTTTATGAAATACCTTATAGTTCTGATATCAATTACCATATTTATATTATCATGCTCAGTATTGACTGACAATACTGAAATGAACACAATTGATACATTGACAGTGTATTCCTATGCTTATGACAGCTCCGGTTCATGCCTTAACCGAACTGTTGTAACAGGTCTTGATGATAGTGAAGCAGACCTCATTGTAGGACCGTACAAGCAGAACAGTATGGTCTTCCTTTCGCCATCCAAGGACACATCCATAGGTGCATCCGACAAAACAACAGGCATACAGGACATTGGCACATATCCTTACTCAGATCCGCCTGCAGAAGGATACTATGATATGGAATACATCAATAAGGGGCATTATTATTTTATCATGTTTGAGGATTCCACATTTGCACGCATATATGTGAATTATTTTGATTTTGATTCAATAATTTTTGAAATAGATGATTATTCAGATAACGAGGAATGAGAAAAACAATATTCATTTTATGCATTCTTTTTTACATCTCTCTTGCATCTTCCACAGGATACACGATATTTTTTAAAGGCAGGCCTGCCGGTTATTACTATATTGAACACAAGAAGGGTGAGGTGTTTGAGAAAGCACTCTGGATTGACGGTTTCAGCAGGCATTACAGTGCAGGCAAACACAATTTCAATGATGATTACTCATATATCTCAACAATGTATTTCAGGGACAATGCATTACCTGAGAAAATGCAATACTTCTCAGGCAGATTTGAAAAGAGAGGCAGCAATTATTCCCTTAATATGCCTGTCAGTGAAAAGGATATCATAATCCTCAATCCCCAGCTTCCCCTTTATGCACTATTACAGGCAGTCAATAGCAGCAGCAGTGTTTTCTTTGTGCCTGATGAGAGAATAGTGCCTGTTTCCGGTAGCAGTATTGCAGGCATTGAGTACAGTATATTCGGAAACAGCCACAGTCCTGATTCAATTATCTGGGGCAATTATACATTCAGAAGGGGCCAGCCGGTCAATTTCAGCAATCCGTACAGTATTGACTATTCCTCATTAATAACAAAAGAGGATTTCAGGCAGAAACCACTGAGCAAGAAAATAAGAATAGGCAGTATAAACGGTGAACTCTATTTCAACAGAAAGGAGTATGACAAGCTCGTCATTGTTCTGCCATTTAATTATTTCTCAGACAGATACTCCAATACTGTGAGCACGAGACCATTTACAGGATACCAGATTGCCCAGAGTATTGACTGTCCGGTGTATATATTTGATTTTGCAGGGGATAAGCCCGACAGCAGATCAATTATAGCCAATATCAGGGCAATGTATAATTATTTCAGCAGGCATTTCTCTGACATTGTATTCATTGGATTCAATGCATATGCTTCTGTGTATCTCCTCACAGGCATAGAAGCACCCCTGATAGCTGTCAATCCGCCTCTCATTGATTATCACTCATACACTGACCTGATGTTTGCACTTTACAATGCAGAGAATGATTTCATATATTCATCAGCCGGTATTTACAGAAGATATGACCCTTTTTATCCATTACTGAAGGACAGGGATATGCTTAATATGTACAGCAGGGAGGATATTCTCATACTGTATTCTGCAGATGTGCTCAGTCAAAGGGAATTAGAGGCACTTAGTTCATCAAAATGCCCCCGTATCAGTATAAGGAATGTTGACAGGAGATTAAATTCATATAAGATGAAATTGAGTGATTTGAGGAATTATAAAGAGGTTCCTCATATCCACAGTGAGATAAAGAGATATTTAAATAAGTTAATAGAGAAATACTAAAAAGGAGTTAATATGATTGCTGATAGGTTCAAGAACAATCAGATTGGTCTCTACAAGACACCCCAGGAGCAGAAGGCAATGAAGGCTGCATTCTCCGAGGTTGAGAAGAATCTCGGCAAGGAATACCCCATTGTCATAGGCGGTGAAGAGATAATGAATACTGAGAAGATAAAGTCCGTTTATCCCTGTGAGGCAGATACAGTGGTGGGGCTTGTCTCCAAGGCAACCAAGGAACAGGCAAATCAGGCAATTGAGACTGCATTCAAGGCATTCAAATCATGGCAGTATGAATCACAGGAGAAACGCTCAGGTGTGCTGATGAAGGCAGCTGAGATTATGAGAGAAAGAAAGACAGAACTCACTGCCTGGCTCTGTATGGAGACAGGGAAGAACTGGGTGGAATCCGATGCCGGTATTGCAGAAGGTATTGATTTCTGTGAATACTATGCAAGAGAGGGCCTCAGATATCAGGAAAAGCAGCCGCTCACAAAACTCAGAGGCGAGCATAATCAGCTGAAATATATCCCATTGGGTGTCGGTGCAGTTATCCCGCCGTGGAATTTTGCATTTGCCATAACAGTCGGAATGGCTTCAGCAGCAATTGTCACAGGCAATACTGTGGTCCTCAAACCTGCTTCTGATACACCTGTAATAGCTTACAAGATATTTGAAATATTCAAGGAAGCCGGTGTGCCTGACGGTGTTCTCAACTTCCTTCCGGGAAGCGGTTCGGAAGTCGGGGATGTGCTGGTGGAACACAAGTTGACACGCTTCATCTCATTTACAGGTTCCAGGGCAGTCGGCACGAGAATATACGAGAAAGCAGCAAAGGTCCGGGAAGGTCAGAAATGGCTCAAACGCGTTGTTGCTGAAATGGGCGGCAAGGACTACATTATTGTTGACAATGATACTGACTTTGAGGATGCAGCAGATGCTATTGTCAAGAGTGCATACGGTTTCCAGGGGCAGAAATGCTCTGCATGTTCAAGGGCAATCATACATAAGGATGTGTATGATAAAATGATAGACCTTATTGTGGAGAGAGCAAAGAATATTGAGATGAAGGATATCAGGGATTTTGATTCCGATGTTCATCATTACTACAACATGGGGGCTGTCATCAACAAGGGTGCCCAGGACAAGATAATGAGGTATATTGAAATAGGCAAAGAGGAAGGCAAACTGATACTGGGAGGCAATAAGGGGCCTGACAAGGGTTTCTTTGTTGAACCGACAATTATCAGGGATATCAAGCCGGGTGACAGGATTGAGCAGGAAGAGATATTCGGTCCTGTGCTTGCTGTTATAAAAGCAGAGTCATTTGACCATGCTGTTGAGATTGCCAATGACACTGATTACGGACTTACGGGTGCTGTATTCTCAAACTGCAGAAAGCATATTGAGAAAGGCGAGAAAGAACTTATGACAGGGAATCTGTACTTCAACAGGCCATGCACTGCAGCACTGGTCGGTGTGCATCCCTTCGGCGGATTCAATATGTCAGGCACGGACTCCAAGGCAGGAAGCAGGGATTATCTGCTGCTCTTCCAGCAGGCAAAACTCATGTCTGAAAAAGTGTACTGAGATTATATAAAACAGTGGGAGATTAAAGGCGGGTTTAAAAACCCGCCTTTTTTTTATCAGTAATTGTAGTTAAGATTAACACCAATATTGAATGTGTTTTCCCTGTAGAGATAATTTACTGAAAGTTGTGGCTTGACGCCTACCATTCCCCCAATGGAAAACGCAGTATTTAATGCTGTGCCCAGCAGCATATTCCTGTAATCATTGCCGGATGAATATAAAAGGAATGAATATGCCTCAAATGAGATATAGTCAAGCTGTATGGGTGTTGATGCAAACCATTTGAGCGGTATGCCCAGACCGGGGTAGGCAAGGGGAAGCTCAGTGCCGATATTGATGTATGAGAAATCCCTGTATCCCGTAGAATCACTGATGGACTCAGGCAGATATATTACCCTGTTCAGGGCAATGGGGATATCGGGCAGCAGTCCGGAATAACCGGAAACAGCAATATCATTCAGGGTGGAATAATCAATATGGAGTTTGATAAACCATGAATTATTTCCGTATATGTAATCATATAAATTACTGACAATATTGAATCTGTAATCCAGTGTACTGCTGCCCACATTATAAACAGGTGTCAGTGTGAAGGATGAATATACGCCTGTTGAGGGTATGATGCTCTTAATGCCCCCGTCAAGCGTGCTCATGTATAAACTCAAAGACGGGGCAATGAACAGGGATGAATCAGATGCACCTGCAAGTGAAACAGACAAACCCTTGGACTGGGAGTATGAATAGAAATCCTTGGTAATTGTCAGTCCTGCTTCTTTATAGTCAGGCATAATACCGGATGAATCATTCTGCAGTATGATATACGGATAGAAAGAGGGATTAAAATAAAGGAAGTGCATATTGAGAGCAAAACTGTAGGTGTAGAGATAGGAACTGTCTGCAGAATCATACAGCACATTGAAAGGTGCAATAGTGGCCTGATAACCCGAACCCTGTGCAATATCACTGTTCATATTGAATCCGGCAATACCGATTGTGGAAGTTGTTGACAATGAATCCGGAGGAGGAAATATATACGGCAGGAATAGATATGTACCGGGTGAGGAATAGTGGAGAAACGGTTTGTAGGAATGAGCATCTGAAATGAACTCGTCTTTGTTCATCACCGGTTCATAAGGCGTATATTCCTTGAAGACGGGTCTGATGCCTGAAGAGGATACTGTCAGATCGGATTTATAGATATCATAACCGTCTCCCGAGAGGTCCTCTATATAGATGGTATTACCGGTTTCATCAACAGAGAAGTCCAGAACATTATAATGTGACTCATATACAGTATGCATCAGGGAGTCCTCAAAGGAATAGAGATATACGGCATTCACTCCACTGTAATCACTGATAAAATAAAAACCATTGTATCTGTCAGACCATTTGGCCTTGAAATCGGATATACTGCCCGAGGTTATGAAATCAATGCTCTCTCCCTCAAAATTGATAATTGCAATATCACTGAATCCCCCCTCTCTGTAAATGCCTGCAATGATTCTGCTGTTATTGTCAATATCCATACTGTGAAATCTGTATGTATTGTCAAAGAGCAGTGAATCAGTGCACAGGGACCTGCTCAGGTCATATTTGATGAGATAGTGGGAGTCATAACTGTTGCGCACAAAATACATGTATCCATTGGGACCGACAACAGGCAGCATACCCCTGCCGGTGTTTTTCAGTTTCACTGTTTCACCACTGTCAGTACTGTATGTGTATATATCATAGAAGTAATCAACATTATTCTTTATATCAAGATAATCAAAGAAAAATCTGCCTGAATTATTGTCATAGAAAACGGATTGTGTTTTACTTGTAAAGAACAGGTCCTCTGCACCTTCCTCATCATAGCGGACAAAGATATCTGACCTGTAATCGGAATAATCATTGAAGAACAGTGTATTCAATTCACTGACATAGAGCGGATTACTGTTCATTCCCCCATTATGGGTAATATGTTCACGCCTGTCGGCATTGATGCTGCTTGTGAGCATTTCTGTTCTCTTCTCGGACTGAGAGAATGCAGCATCAAGCATATCAGCCGGCCAGTATCCTGTCTGAATCCTTGTCATGATATCAGGGAAGAATATGCCGAGAGGAATGCATGTACAGGCATTTATCCTGTTGAATACACTGATGTCATCCCTGCGTTCCATGAACTGTTCAACCATATATCCGCCGTAGAGATAACCGAGATTCCCGTATGGCCAGTGCCTGTTCAGTCCGTCTGTTGCCCTGTAGAGCGCATGCTTCCTGTTATCCAGTGTCATTGCCCTGAGATATGCCTCATAATTGGTGTCCCTGAGGCGGCCTGAGAGTATTGTTGATTCATTGTAAACAGTGACACCCTCCAGTATCCACATAGGCATAAATGTATTGGGGAAGTATAATAGATTATTATTGAAATACTTCAGCCACGAGGGACTTGTAGCAGAGAGATTGAGAATATGAGTCATTTCATGGAGCAGTACGAATTCAATCCAGTGTCTGTGTTTTACAATAAAATCCGGACCCGGATTGGTCAGATAGAGATTTATTGTCATATCCATAATCGCTGTGGCAAATCCATTGGGAATATCGGCCTGGTCTGTGATAAGTATGTTGATGCGGGGAACAGGACTTGAATTCATCAAGCCGGAGAGTGTGTCATACTGCGCTTCTGCAATAAGGGCTGTCTCCCGGGCAATATTGGCAAGTTCCTGCTTATAGATAATATTGAAATGTTCTGTCTGTATATATTCAACACCCTCCAGATCCCCGAATACGCGCATCTGGGCATTGACTGACAGAATCAGAAAAATTACAGTTACAATACTAATCAGTTTGATTGTCTGCAATGATTTCATCAACAACCTCCGGGACAGTGATCTCTGCACTGCCTTTGACAAAATGATTGATTGAGGGATTCCTGATCCTCTCCTTATTGATATAGATAATATGCGCGCCGTGATATCTGGCAATATCTATGAAACCGGCTGCCGGATACACTGTGCCGGAAGTGCCTATTGCAATAAAGAGTGATGCTTCCTTGAGCAATTTGTGTATGCGTCCCATATGATAGGGGATTTCACCGAACCACACAACATCAGGCCTCAGAACAGCATTGCACTCGGGACAATGGGGTATGCCTTCAATGGGCTCAAGGTCTGTCCTTGAATAGGCGCACTGAGTGCATTTGATCTTCTCCAATGTACCGTGCATATGGATAATATTGCTGCTCTCTGC
>JAWOBN010000011.1:0-9009 GCA_046484245.1 bacterium
TAAAGCAAAATTATGAGAGTACATATAGTACCTGCGATTTGTAATACCGCTTAATTTAATGAATAATAAGTGCTTCCGGATGAATCAGTCAACTCTTTTGGAGAAGAACCAAAACAGTAAATGATAAGTTAAGTAATATAATAATATAGAAGTTGCAGAAGTAAGGGACGTCCCCGGGATTTGGCACTGAATATTATTAAAAATGCAATCTCCTCTTTACATTTTATCTTACATGTTTATTATAATGTATTATGACAATTATCAGGAATTTTTCTATAATAGCTCACATTGACCATGGGAAGAGCACTCTGTCGGACAGACTGCTTGAGATTGCCCAGTATAAGAGTATTGATGACAAGAATGAGCAGATCCTTGACTCCATGGAGGTTGAGCGCCAGCACGGCATAACTGTGAAAGCCCATCATGTGAGAATGGACTTCAAATGGCGGGACGAGGATGTCACATTCAATCTCATTGATACACCGGGGCATGTGGATTTCTCGTATGAGGTGTCCCGTTCCCTTGCAGCATGCGAAGGCGCAATACTCCTTGTTGATGCTGCACAGGGTGTGGAAGCACAGACAATATCCCATCTTCATGAGGCACAGAAGAATAATCTCCCCATTATACCTGTACTCAATAAAATTGACCTGCCTGCAGCTGATATTGAGCTTTCCGGAGCAGAGCTTGTGGAATTGCTCAATTGCAGTGAGAATGATATCCTGCTGATCTCAGCAAAGGACGGTACTGGTGTTGATGAACTCATTGACGGAGTGATTGAGAAATTCAAACCGCCCAGGAAGGCGGACAATAAACCCCTCAAGGCAATGATATTTGATTCATCATACAATCAGTACAGGGGCGCAATACCCTATATAAGGGTATTTGAGGGTATTGTGAAGAAAGGCGACAGAGTGATATTCCATTCAACAGGTGAATCAAATGATGTCAGTGAAGCGGGTGTGTTCAGGCCATTGATGGAGGAGCGGGAGGAATTGACATCCGGTGAGGTCGGATATCTTATTTGCAATATAAAGAATATAGATGATATTTACATAGGGGATACTGTCTATCTCAAGGATAGACCGGTTGAGCCCCTCAAGGGTTTCAGGGAAGTCAAACCCATGGTATTCAGCGGATTTTACCCTTCAAGCAGTGCTGATTATGAAAAACTGAAGGACTCACTTGCCAAACTGAAGCTTAATGATGCATCATTCTCCTATATGCAGGAGGCATCCGAGGCATTGGGATTCGGTTTCAGATGCGGATTTTTAGGCATGCTCCATATGAAGATCATACAGGAGCGTCTGGAGAATGAATTTGACCTGGATATTGTGGCAACAATGCCCAATGTCGTGTATAAATTCATTGACAGTGAGGGTAATGAGAAACTGATAGATAATCCAGCGCAATTCCCCGATATATCCAGTCATGACAGAATACTGGAACCATATCTCAATCTGGAATTATTCACTCCGCCTGAATACATAGGTCCTATTATGCAATTGGCTCAGAACAGGAGGGGGGAACAAAAGAAATTCCTCTATATTGCCAACAAAAGAGTGCTTATGGAGTATGAAATACCGATGGGTGAGGTGATATTTGATTTCTTTGACAAACTCAAGACAGTGTCCCACGGTTATGCGTCAATGGATTATCAGTATATTGACTACAGGGAGAGTGATCTTGTGCGCCTGGATATTCTGATAAACGGCAAGAAACTGGATTCCCTGTCATCTATTGTGCATGAGGATAATGCTTATAATTACGGCAATAAGCTCTCCAGGAAATTGAAGGAGACAATACCCAGACAGATGTTTGAAGTGAAGATACAGGCTGCTGTCGGCTCAAGGGTCATATCCAAGACAGTTGTAAAAGCCCTGAGGAAGAATGTGCTCTCCAAATGCTATGGCGGTGACATTACACGCAAGAGGAAGCTGCTGGAGAAACAGAAGGAAGGCAAGAAGAGAATGAAGAGTGTTGGCAATGTTTCCATACCCCAGGAAGCATTCCTTGCAGCACTCAGTATTGATGAGGATTGATATGCGCATACAGGTCAGTGTTGTGTCTGTGTTCATTGTTTTGATAATTGCCTTCAATCTCATATTCTCATTCCATCAGATAAGAGGGAATTCAATGAACAGTGCATTGAACAGCGGTGATATGATGATATGTTACAATGGACCTGTATTCAATCTCCTGAAACACAGATTGGGGTCACTCCGTGACAGGATTGTTGTACTGAGGGTCAATGGACGGTTCACTGTAAAACGGTGCGTCGGACTGCCGGGGGATACACTGATATTTTCCTTACAGAGCAATACTGATACTTTCACTGTGCCCCGGGGCAAGATATTTGTTCTGGGAGACAATATTCACCATTCCACTGATTCACGCTTGACAGGGGCAATTGACATGGACTCGGTGTATTCAGTTCCCCTTTTTGTCTGTAATTCACCTGTAAAGGGCAGGGTCCAATGAAACTGACGATTGACAGTAATAGACTCAATCTGGAGAGGCGTATTAATCAGTTCATAAAATACTCCAAGTCAGGATATATAAGAGCAGCTAAAAATCAGTTTATAAACTTTGATAGTGGCTCTATTGCTCAATGCCGATTTGATGATGAGAGTGATGAGAAATCTGTTATTGAGGCATTCGGCAATCTGCAGGATACAAAGATTGAGATATGCATTGAATCAAGTGTGAATGCAGAGAGCAAGATCCCATATCTTGAGGATTATATTGTTATGAAGCAGGAGGACCTTGATTTTATTGCAGGCAATGCAAAATATGAGAAATCACTCAAGAAATTGTATCAGGCAATGAGCAATGATCTTTCCAGCAAATTATCCTGGGATGATTCAGTGATGTTTGTCAGGGGTTTAAACAGGAATTTCTGTCTGATATTCCGCAGGGATGCTGTTGTATTCGCCATATTCAATGCAAGGAGCACATTGAGTCTTGTAATGAATCATATTGAGAAATTATACTGATGCACGGTATTTATATTCACATACCATTCTGCAGAAGCAGATGCGGGTACTGCTCATTCGTCTCATATCCCTCACCGGACAATCAGCTTATTGAGAATTATTTCAATGCACTGAAAGAGGAAATACACACAAGACAGAAGCAGTCAGAGAGTGCTGACAGTGTTTATATCGGCGGCGGCACACCTTCTCTTGTTGACAGTGATCATATTGCAGAAATCCTCAGTATAGTGAATAATGAATATAACATAAAAAACAGTGCGGAGATCACCATTGAGATGAATCCTGAATCAGTGACATCCCGCAAGATTCAATGTTATACGGATTCGGGCATTAACAGATTATCAGTGGGTATTCAGTCAATAAACAATAACGCGCTGAAACTGCTCGGCAGGCCGCATACAAGAGAGGAAGCTCAGGCAGCACTGGATATTATTGAATCATACAGTATTAATACATCCATTGACCTTTTATTGGGCATCAAGGGGCATTCATTTGAGTGTTCAGTACTGGACAGCTACCCCTTTATCAATCATGTTTCCGCATATATGCTGACACCGGAGAGCGGCTCGTATTTCTTTGACAATAATGTTGATATAGAGGCAGATGAGTCAGGGATTATCAGTGAATACAGCACCCTGCTCAGTGAATTGAGGAGCAGGGGGTATGAGAGGTATGAGGTGTCCAATTATGCGAGAGCCAATATGTATGCCAGGCACAATACACTGTACTGGGACATACATAATACATACACAGGATACGGCCCGTCTGCATGCAGCTACAATAGAAGCCGGAGAAGAACAAATACCGGTGATATTACCCGGTATATCAAGGATCCGCTTGCATGCACTGAGGAGACTGTCAGTCACAGCAAGAGGCAATTTGAGGCAATTATGCTTGGAATGAGAACAACAGAGGGCATTGATTACAATAGTTACAGTGATATGCTTGATATGAAGCAGGTCAGGGATTATGAAGAAAGGGGTCTGATTACTCTTGAAGATGGCAGGTTAAGGGCGACTGACAGGGGATTCCTGCTTCTGAACAGTATAACAGTGGATATTGTCAGATAATAAATTCCAGTGAACAGTCATCATAAGGGGATAAATAGCAATTAGAGCTGTTGTTTATTTTTATATAATGGTCTAAAACCTCATCCGTCACTGTTTGGGGGGAATTTGAATTGCGGGATATGTGTATAAGGAGGAATTCCTTGATACTGGTAGGCAGTTCTTTCATAATTGTCAATGCCTGGTCATTGGAGAGGTGTCCGCGGTTTGAAGCAATCCTTAATTTGACATGTTCCGGATAAGGGGCGTAATCCAGGTGATTTACAGAATAATTTGATTCAAGTGCAAGGAAATTGACTGATGAGATTGCTTCAAATGCATATCTGCTTATTGTGCCTGTATCAGAGATGAATCCAAGGGATTTGCCTGAATCACTGTCATTTATTACAAATGATACTGTAGGCACATCATGGGATGCAGCAAGTGCATTGATATTGAATGAATCCAGCAGGAAATTATCATTATAGTCAAAGAGCAGCATATCGCCATTGTACTGTTTCATGAAATTAGCATTGCTCTTATGTGTCACAATAAGCGGATTGACGCGTTTTATCAGTGTTGAGAGTCCGGAAATATGGTCAGAGTGGCAATGGGTGAGGAGAACATATTTTATATCATTGACATCCAGAGAGAGAGTCCGGAGTTTATTCTTAATGCGTCTGTGGGAAATACCTGCATCAAGGAGTATGAGCTCTTTCTTATTATTGTAGAGAATATATGCATTACCGGAAGATGAAGAGGCAAGTGATATGAAATTCACGCATATAGTCCTGTGTATAACAACTTTACATAATATATATTATCGGACATAATCAATATACTTCTTCAGATACGGATGTCTCGCTTACAGGCCTGCTCTGCTGGGACAGAACCTCAATTGCGCCCTCCAGCATCTTCCTGTATCTGTCAGCATTTTCAGCATATAATGTGCCGGGATAATAAGCAATGACTGTTCTGTAAATATTGTCTGCCTTGTCAATCTCCATTGACTGCTCATATGCTGCTGCAAGACGCATCATTGCATCAGGCCGCGCGTGTGAATTGGGATACTTATCAATGAGCTGATTCATGAAATAAATTGTACTGTCAGGCATCTGTTTTACTGAATAGATAAATCCCAGGTGCAGATATGCATTGGCTTTGAGAATCTCATTGGGAGAACCGGAATTGATGAATTTCTTGAATTGCTCAACAGCAATATCCATATTATTCATCTTCATATTGGAGGCAGCAATATAGTAATCCGCCTTTCTGGCTGATTCCGTGCCATAGTATCTCTTCTTGATATTATCCATTGTTGTAACTGCATTATCGTAATTACCCTCACTGAATGTCTGAACACCATTGAAGAACAGCTGTGATGCCTCCATATTCTTCATTCTCGCATTTGACACATACCAGTTAATGCCGATTATCACAAGAATCAGTATTGCAAGTATGATGAAATATTTCTGCCAGTGCTTCTTGATATCCTTATAGGTGTCAACCGCCATGTCAACGAATTTATCATGCTTGAGTTCCTTTTTACTGACCTTAACTTTCTTTATTTTGGGCATTTATACTCCTTATTATTAATTTACCCCCGACAGGATTTGAACCTGTGGCCCTCGGTTTAGGAAACCGATGCTCTATCCCCTGAGCTACGGGGGCTTTGAATTTAGTATTATATTGATAAGAGCGCATTTTTCAAGTGCAATATGTAAAAATTATTCCAGACTGCCTGTTACATCCTCAACACTGCTGAGTATTTCGCAGGATTTGACCAATGCCTTCACTGCATTATGGTCTTTATACAGGGGTCTGTCTGTGTCAAGGAAGTCCACATACTCCCTCACCTTCACTTTTGCAGCTTCAACTCCCCTGCCGTTTGTGAAATTCCTTATATCCAGTGCCTGTGATGCTGCCATGAATTCAATGCCCACAACACCGTAGCCATTATCCAGTATCTGAAGATTCTTCAGTGCTGTGTTCATTCCCATTGATACAAAATCCTCCTGATCAGCTGCAGCCGGTATGGACATGACTGATGCCGGGAATGAGAGTATTCTCTGGTCCACTATCATACTGTCAGCAGTATACTGGGAGAGCATCATACCGGAGAATTTACCTGCATTATTGGTGAGGAATGGAGGCAGACCCACACTGAGAGCAGGATTGAGCAGGCGGTTGAGCCTTCTCTCAGAGAGCACACTGACCATTGTCACTGCTGAACCCGCCATCTCCATTGGCACTGATACAGGAGTGCCCTGGAAATTTGCGCCTGAGACAGCCAGTTCTTCATCAGGGAAGAATACAGGATTGTCCCCTACTCCGTTGAGTTCAATCTCCACCTGGCTTCTTGCATATTGAACTGCGTCATGGGCAGCACCTATTATCTGCGGTGTAGAGCGCATGGAATAGGCATCCTGGACCTTTGTCTTTATCTTGCCTGAAAGCAGGTCACTGCCCTCAATGCACTTCCTGATTGCTGCTGCTGAACGACGGGCACCTGCAAATCCTCTTGCCTTATGAAGACGCGCGTCATAGGGGCTCATATTTGCCTTGAGTGCCTCAAGTGACATGGATGCAGCTATTTCTGCCTGTTTGAGCCAATTATTCATATCATACAGTGTCAATGCACTGATTGCAGTAAGCAGATTGGAGCCGTTTATTGCAGCAAGACCGTCCCTTGCTTCAAGACCGGGTATTTCAATCCCAGCTTCTTCCATTGCCTCTCTGCCTGTCATCTTTTTGCCTTTATAGAATGCATATCCTTCACCCATGAGAAGGAGAGCTATCTGAGACATGGGCGCAAGGTCGCCGGATGCTCCTACAGAACCCTTCCTGCATACATACGGAGTAACACCCTTGTTGAGCATTTGAGCATAAGTCAGAGGAATCTCGGGTCTGCATCCGGAATGACCTTTAATAAGCACATTGATCCTGCCGAGCATTGCAGCCCTTATGTGTTCTATGGGTGCTGAATCACCAATGCCAGCAGCATGATTGTAAATGAGATATTTCTGGAATTCGCGCACCTCTTCATCTGAGAGCACCACCTCGGAGAATTCACCTATGCCTGTATTGATGCCGTACATGATCTCCTTTGCCTCAATCTTCCTTTCAACCATTGCGCGGCACTTCTTCACCTTCTCCAATGCATCGGGGCTTATATCCACTGTCTCATTATGCCTTGCTACATTGACCATCTTCTCTATTGTGAGGGATTTTCCGTCAAGTACTATACTCATAATATCTCCTTATAATTTTTCAGACAATTCTATCATTAAATCCCCATTTTTCAAGTATTATATTTCCATTTCAAGTATTTAAACATAAACAGCATGCACATGCTGCAGTACCTCTGATATGTATAGTGGTCAGAACCCTCATTTTGTCAAACAGCTGCCAAATCCCGGGGACGACCCTTGCAATTCATGCAATTTTAGGTTCTTCTCCAAAAGAGCCGGTTAAAAGAGATACAGAATAAAAGAAAGATGGCCTCTCAATGGACAAAGTGTGAAATATCATAGAGCGAACCGTAAAACAGCTGCATACACGCTCTAACCCCTGTTATTTATTCAATTACATAACATTTGGTCCAATTCCCGGGGACGGTCCTTCATTTCTATAACTTTTTACAAAAATGAGTGATCGTAAGTCATATAATAAGTTTATTTAGAAAATAGTGTATCATAAGTTAATTAATAATTAAACATAGAAGTTATTGAAGTAAAGGACCGTCCCCGGGATTTGGAGGGTGGTTTTGACAAAATAAGGGCAAAGGGACAGTGGTTGAAAATAGATTTACGATGTATATTGTTCAAAACTTGCGTAACCCGGAAGAGTAAAACTATCCGGGATCCCCGAAATATGGCGTCCATAATGCAGCATCTACTGAAAGCGCCTCTGTAGTAAATATTTAAATCATTATAAACCCTTGTCCGCGCCAGTACAACAAGAAGGCACAAGCAACAGATAAAAATACATAGATGGCGTGCTTACTGTTAGAGGGATACCCAATACTTTGAATTAAAGGCTAAACAGGCGTTTCCCGGCAAATCCACCAACTAATATGGAGAAGAACCATTTTGTCAATTTATATGTCTAGGTATTGTTAAAGATAGCTTTATTAGGAAAATAGCAATTTGTAAATATAATTTTAACTTAACTTAGAAAACCGGCTAATTGACAAAATTAACCACCGTCCCCTAATATCTGACATCAAATTCAGTGAAATTCTTACTCTCCCCTTCACTGATGTCAATGTCGCGGACATCTGCAGTTGATGGTCCTATCTTGACATTATTGACAAAATCCTCCAGTTGATGCTCCTCCCCCTCTGCTTCTATGTACACATTGCCGTTTGGCATATTCTTCACATATCCGGTTACTCCCAGTCTGCGGGCTGTCTTTACAGTGAAGAATCTGAAGCCCACACCCTGCACATAACCCTTCAGTGTGATATTGAGATGCTTCACAAATGCTCCTCTATGAATTTCACGATTTCTTCAATACTGTCTGCGCTCTTCAGTCCCAGTTTCTCAGACCAGTCCGATTTGTAAGCAATAATGGGTTTATTGAGCTGTAGTGCAAAGGCAATCTCTGAGAGAGTTCCGTATCTGCCGTCTATTGCAATTATAATGTCGCTGTTCCTTATTATCATCAGATTGCGCGATATGCCGATACCTGTTCCTATTGATATGTCAATAAACTCATTGGCATCTTTCTTATCACCGGGCGTGAGGCCCACTGTCAGTCCGTCTGCCTGCTTGACTCCACGGCTTACTGCCTCCATGACACCGGAGAGTCCCCCGCAGATAACGGGACAGCCCAATGAACCTATTGATTTGCCGATATCCACGCATTCACTGTAGAGTTCAGGCGCTATATCACTGCCGCCTATTATACCAATGTATTTTTTACTTGATGGCATCAGTATTGACCTGGGGGTAATTCTCAAGATG
>JAWOBN010000106.1:0-13909 GCA_046484245.1 bacterium
CCCCGGGGTCCTGGAAAACAAAAAACCCCGGGCGGACCGTTTTCATGTCCACCCGGGGTGCTGCTTGCTGCAGATATTTAAATCATGCGGCACACCGCCGGATGGACGCTTCTAAAACCAAAAAAGAAGCGCCCGAAAGCAAAAAAGAATACCTGGCGATGTAAATATGCCTTCATTTTATTGAAAAATACATTCCTGAAACGATTTTTTTTAAAATATATAGTGCCTGAACGAAAAGCAGGTTTTCGTTCAGGAAATCCGAAGCTCGAAATCCGAAACAATGACCAAAACCCTAAATGCATCAATGACAGAAACATCCTGTTTTAAGCTGTTGGTTTTTATCATTTGAACATTCGATATCAAAATTTTGGGGACGGTGGTTAACTGTGTCAACTCATCACTATATGTCCCGAATAAATACTACTTACAAAGCATCAATGTCATAATTCTATCTATTAGTGCAATGTAAATCATATTATTTCAAACAATGAGTTGACATAGTTAACCACCGTCCCTTGATTCTGTATTGCCGAAAACAGTATCTTAGGGACGAGTTTCATATTCTCTCACTTGCATATTTTTTATTTACATTTATAATTAAAAATAAACAAGGGGGCACTTCGGGAGATATAGCTGTTGTTTTCACCATACTCGGCATAACCATAGTACTATTCATCACAGAGATTGTCCGCATAGATGTTGCGGCAATACTCGCCATGCTGGCTCTTGCATGGACAGGCATACTGACACCTGCCGAGGCATTCTCGGGATTCTCCAGTAATGCTGTCATAGCAGTGCTCTCTGTTATGATAATGGGCAGGGGCATATCTGATACGGGTGTTATGGACAGTGTCAGCGGATTCATACTGAAAATTACCGGGGATACAGAGACAAAGGTCAGGGCAGGCGTGTCCTTCTCAGTGGGCATCATGTCTGCATTCATGCAGAACATCGGCGCAACAGCCCTTTTCCTGCCTGCACTTTCAGGCATATCAAGAAGAGCGAAAATCCCCGTGTCCCGTCTTATCATGCCTCTGGGGTTTGCTGCAATTGCAGGCGGAACACTCACAATGGTTGCATCGGGGCCTGTGATTGTTCTAAATGATCTGATGAGGCAATCCGGACTTGAGCCATTCTCACTGTTTTATATTACACCTATAGGCATACTGCTCCTTATTACTGTGGTACTGTACTTTATTGTTGCAGGCAAAAGGATATTGCCGCAGTCAGACAGCAGCAGCCAGAGGAATTATCAGCAGGAACTTGTTGATGCATGGCATCTCCCTGCAGAGATATACAGATTCAATATACCTGAAAACAGCCCTATAATAGGAAAAACAAGAGAGGGATTAAGGAAGGACTGTGACTGTGATGTACATATAATCGCCATGTATAAGGATGATGACATCAAGTATGCTCCATGGCGGTACACAAAATTTGAATCAGATACGGAGATTGCTGTTTTGGGAAGCAATGAGGAGATAGATAAATTCGCGCAGACAATGGACCTTGAAAGAAGAGAGAAGATGGATAAATTCAGGAGTCTGAAAAACCCCGAGCATGCAGGATTTGCTGAAGTGATGATACCGTACAGGTCAAAATTTGTCGGTCTTACAATCAGGGATATTGCAATGAGAAAGAATTATCATGTGGAACCCATTGCACTTATATCAGAGAATGTTCAGTCAAGGGAGAATTTTTCCGATATTCCGCTGAAGGCAGGCAATACACTTATTGTTTACGGGAAGTGGAATGATATTGATAATCTGGAGAATAATCAGAACTGCTCTGTCATTACACCCTACAAGACAAAACCATTGAAAAAATCAAAAGCACTTACTGCCATTATCTGTTTTCTTGCAGCCATACTGCTTGCTGTTCTGGGGATAAGGCTCTCATTGGCATTACTCACAGGTGCTGTGAGCATGGTCGTGCTGAGGGTGCTTACAATGGAGGATGCCTACAAGGCAGTGGACTGGAAGACCGTATTCCTACTTGCAGGCCTCATACCGCTGAGTATTGCAATGGAAAAGAGCGGTGCAGCGTCATTCATTGCCAATAATATCATAGAGGTGCTGGAGGGTGCTCACATGCTTCTTATACTGGGAGTACTGGGACTTATAACAACAATATTCTCACTTTTCATGAGCAATGTGGCTGCAACAGTGCTCCTTGTGCCGCTCATTATCAATCTTGCCCCAATGCTCAATGCAGACCCGAGGATACTGGCTCTCTTCATTGCAGTAATGACAGCCAATTCATTTATACTGCCGACTCATCAGGTCAATGCCTTCCTGCTTTCATTCGGCAATTATTCAAACAGGGATTATCTCAAAGCTGGAAGCGGGCTTACTGTCCTGTTTCTGGCAGCAGCATCCCTTATAATGTATATAATATATCTATAAGTAATAAAGGAGGAAATAATGTATGTTGAACAATTTTACGAAACCGGGCTGTCACACAGTTCCTATCTCCTGGGAGGAGAGAATCAATGCGCAATAATTGACCCCCAGAGGGATACAGAGAAGTATATCAAGGCGGCAAAGGCAATGGGCATGAAGATCACGCATATCATTGAAACGCATCTCCATGCGGATTTTATATCAGGCCATATGGATCTGGCAGAAAAGACAGGTGCTGACATATATGCCCCCAAATCAGCCAGATGCAAGTACAAGCATATTGCCCTGAAAGAGGGTGATTCATTCAAGATAGAGCATGTCAAACTGGATGTGCTTGAAACACCGGGGCATACACCGGAGCATATAAGTTATGTTGTGACAGATACATCCAGAGGCAAATCCCCTGCATGCCTGTTCTGCGGTGATACGCTTTTTGTAGGTGATGTGGGCAGACCGGATCTTTTCCCCGGAAGGGCAGAGGAACTGGCGGGCAAATTATTCAATTCCCTCAAGAAACTGAAAAAGCTGCCGGCTCATGTGGAGGTATTCCCCGCCCATGGTGCAGGTTCACTCTGCGGCAGGGCAATGGGCGCAAAGAGGCGCAGTACAATAGGTTATGAGAAGAAGTACAATGAGCCCTTCAAGATGAAGAGTAAGAAACAGCTGATAACATCACTGACAACCAATATGCCCCCTGCACCGGATCATTTCTCACGTTGCTCTGAGATAAACAGAAAGGGCCCCAAGAAGCTCTCTAAAATGAAACCCCTTGAAAAGATAGCTCCAGCAGAATTCCACAAGAAATCCGGCAGTCCGGGCACTGTTGTTCTGGATGGCAGGGATTATGATGCATTCGGGGGCCAGCATGTGCCGGGTTCATATCATATTGACTGCGGAGGCAAATTTTCCACATTCAGCGGATGGGTAATACCGCCCAATAAAAAGATACTCCTCGTTGCAGGCAGTAAGGAGCAGGCTGAGACAATGGCTCTCAAATTAAGGCGTGTAGGACTGGATAATATTGAGGGCTTTTTGAATGGCAGTCTGTTTGAATGGTCAAAGAATGGACTGGAAGCAGGGCATCTAAGGGTTGTTTCTGCAAGTGAGGCTTATAATATGATGAATGGCAAGGATAGTATTGTATTTGTGGATGTAAGGGCTCCTGATGAATTTGAAGACATGCATATCAAGGGCACTGTTAATATCCCGGCACCTGATCTGAGAACAGATTATAAAAAACTCAGTAAAAAGGATACAATTCTGCTCTCATGCACAACAGGTCACAGGTCATCACTCGGTGCGAGCATATTGATGCAGAAAGGTTTTGAGAACCTCTTTAATGTGGCAGGCGGAATCAATGGACTCAATGAACTGGGCAAGAATCTCAAATGCAAATCATGCAAGAAATAGGAGGTAACAATGGAATGGCTCACTCAAGTCAGGTGGTCTCCCTACATAGTGGGTGCAGGCATAGGTGTTTTGAGCTGGATTACATTTCTCATATCAGATAAGCCCCTTGGATGCTCTACTGCATTTGCCAGAACAAGCGGAATGCTGGGCAAGATATTCGGCAGGAAGAGGATAGAGGAGAATAAGTACTTTCAGAAATTTGTTCCTGAGATTGACTGGGAATGGATGCTTGTTCTGGGTGTGATAATAGGAGCATTTGTATCAGCACTTATATCCGGTGATTTCCGTTTCTTCTTTCTCCCGTCCAAATGGCTTGCGACTTTCGGCAATACTCCTGTTTTGAGATTCTTTGTAGCACTCATAGGGGGAGTATTGATGGGATTCGGAGCCCGGTGGGCAGGCGGATGCACATCAGGACATGGTATAAGCGGTGCGCTTCAGCTGGCAATCACTTCCTGGATTGCGGCAATATGCTTTTTCATCGGGGGTATTGCTGCTGCATTCTTAATCTTCAGGGTATTTTAGGAGGTATGTTATGTTGGAAAGACTTCATTCAAAGAAAGGTCTGCAGCTCTTAATAGCACTCATTGCAGGTTTTTTATTCGGATTTCTTCTCCAGAAGGGCGGGGCGACAAAATACAATGTGATAATCGGACAATTACTCCTTGAAGATAATACTGTTGTCAAGATAATGCTATCAGCAGTTGTAACAGGCATGATAGGCATATATGCAATGAAGGCAATGGGGATTGCAAAACTCCATCCCAAACCCGGCTCATGGGTCACAGCAGGAATCGGCGGACTGATATTCGGAGTGGGATTTGCTGTTCTGGGCTATTGTCCGGGCACAGTTGCAGGTGCTGTCGGCAATGGGGCAATGGACGCGCTTGCTGGCGGTGTTGTAGGCATAATAATAGGAGCAGGCCTCTTTGCAGGCGTTTATGCAAAACTCCTCCCATTTCTCAATAAGGGAAGCTTTAAGAAACTGACACTGCCCGAACTCCTCAATGTCAATGAATGGATTGTTATTATGCCTGTTGTTGCTGTTATTGTGCTTCTTCTTGTTCTCCTTGAAAGAGCGGGTCTTTAAATGGTTCTGGATATTATACTCCGCATATCCCGCTTTATAGGGATTATTGCTATTGTAATAATCTTCTGGGGCGTGCTGGTTACATTGTACAGATTCCTCATATATGAATACCTCAGGATGAAAAGGCATTATCATATGCACAAGCAGAGGGAGATACTGCGCCATACATTCGGCACATATCTGCTTCTCGGCCTGGAATTCCTTATTGCAGCAGATATAATCAAGACAGTAATTGAATTTACATGGAAAGACCTCGGTATGCTGAGCGGCATTGTTGTGATAAGAACAATCATTGCAATATTCCTTGACAGAGAGGTTGAGGATGTAAGGCATTATAGGGAAATTGAGGAAGAGAAAGAAAAATAGACAGTGATTCATTCGGGGTCAATAAATATTGGCCCCTATTCCCTTAACACATTTTTAACATATTATTTATACTGTATTAACAGCATATGTTTATATTGTGCATAATGAAAAACCTAAAGGAGGTATGAAATGAAGAAAGGCTTATTACTATTCACACTCGCGATTGTTCTTCTTTCTGCTGTTTCCATGTATGGAATGGAGACAAAGTTCAAGATGGAACTGTGGAACAGATACACAGCAGAAATTGAGGACGGAACAATCGGGAAAAGCCAGTTTGCCCTCAAGAGGGGATATTTCAGACTGGAACCCAAATTCAGTGATAATATCAAGGGTAGATTCAATCTGGATTTCTTCTCTGATGATGTTAACAGCGGAGCGGGAATTAAGCTTAAATATGCCTATCTGGATTTCAGCAAACTCATCCCGATTCCGGAGAGCAAGGTCACGGTAGGTCTTATGAAGAACTACTTCGGCACAATATATACATGGGATTATACAACAATAGACAAAGACCCGTCAGACAAGTATGGAGTGATCAGTTCCACTGATTACGGTTTTGGTTATTATGCACTGATTCCCGGCGGATTCGGTGAATATTCTCTGCAGATGTCAAATGGTGAGGGATACAAGAAAACAGGCGGCGATGTTGATATCAATCCTGCATTCATAGGCAATCTGAGGGTTATACCCCTTCCGGGCATAACACTCGGCGGCAGTGTGTATTATACGCAGAAAGGTCTTCTCAATTCAGATGAACTGTTGACAGCAGGAGACACAACGACAATGTCATTTGCAGGCATAGGGAAAGCAGCATTCGGGCCCGTATCACTGCTCGGTGAATTCCTGATGAAGAATGTTGACAATGCAAGTGCATCGGCATACATGGGTATGGGTGTACTTTCACTCGGCAGAATGTCTGACATTGATCTGGATATTGTTGCAAGATATGACATGTCGGATCCGGACAAAGACACAGCTGATGACGGCTCACAGATGATCCTCGGTGGCATCAATTACTATGTTCTGAGAACATCAAAGAACAAACCTGCAGTCTGGCTGCAGGCAAATTATTCAAGAACAATGTTTGAAGATGCAAATCAAAATGACATTGATGAAATTGCTTTTCAGCTCAGATGGGTCTTTTCCCATACAATTAATTAAAGCAGAGAGGAGGAATTAATGAAAAAATTCTTTACAATTCTAATAAGCATTCTGGCAATCACGGGAATAGTCTTTGCAGGCCAGATAACAATCACCGGTTCAACAACAGTATTCCCCATTGCTCAGAAATCAGCGGAAATGTTCATGGAAGCGAATCCCGAGATAAACATCTCGCTCAGGGGCGGCGGTTCCGGTACCGGTATTGCCGCACTGATAAACGGACAGACGGATATTGCCAATGCTTCAAGGTCCATGAAGACAAAGGAGAGAAAGCTTGCCAGGGAAAACGGCATCAATGTGGTTGAAAATATTGTTGCAAGGGACGGAATGGCAGTAGTTGTCCATCCCACCAATAATATTGATAAAATTACAATAGAGCAGATGAAGAGCATCTATACAGGCGAAATTGAGAACTGGTCGGATCTCGGCGGCAAGGATAAGCCCATAGTAATTTTATCAAGGGATTATTCTTCAGGTACATTTGAGGTCTTCAAGGAATTGGTGCTGGAAGGAGACAAGGTCAGTGACAATTCATTGCTTCTTGCCTCAAATAAGGCAGTCCAGACAACAGTGGCAGATACACCCGGGGCAATAGGATATATAGGAATCGGATATATTAATGAAACAGTAAAGACACTGAAGCTCAATGGTGTGCTCCCGACAACTGAGACAGTCAATGACAGGACATATAAGCTGTCAAGACCGCTCTTCATGTACACCAATGGTCAGCCCTCAGGTGATCTCGGACAGTTCATGGAATTCATATTCTCACAGCAGGGTCAGACAATTGTAGAAGAAGTGGGCTATATACCCGTTAAGTAATATATATATAGGCAGGAGGCAATGGCCTCCTGCTCTTTTTTGGAGAAAGAGATGAAAGAAAGACTATTCAAATATATGAATTTCTCAGCAGCCTTCTTATCTGTTGTCTTTCTGTTCGGCATAATATTTTCCATATTCTCAGAGGGACTGCCCGTCTTTGCAGAGATAGGTGTCTTTGAATTTCTCTTCGGCACATCCTGGCATCCTGTTCATTATCCCCCTGAGATGGGCATACTTCCTCTTATTGTATCTTCACTCGTCGTTACTGCCGGTGCACTTATTATTTCCCTGCCTCTCGGAGTAGGATCGGCAATATATCTCTCTGAAATTGCAAGACCCGGAGTGCGCGAGGCATTAAAACCATTTGTTGAACTGCTTGCCGGTATTCCGTCCGTTATCTACGGTCTCTTCGGTATGGCATTTCTTGCACCATTCATAAGGAAATTATTTGATATACCGACAGGTCTCAATGCATTATCCGCATCAATTGTTCTTGGCATAATGGTGACCCCCATAATTTCAAGTATAGCGGAGGATGCCCTCTCATCAGTTCCCAAGAATCTGAGGGAGGCATCACTGGCTCTGGGAGCCAATAGATCGGAGACAATATTCAGGGTTGTACTGCCTGCTGCAAAATCAGGAGTCATAGCAGGAGTGATACTCGGTTTCGGCAGGGCAATAGGCGAGACAATGGTTGTACTGATGGTTGCAGGCGGTTCACCGGGCATGATAAAGAGTATATTGAGACCGGTAAGACCCATGACAGCAGCCATTGCATCTGAGATGGGCGAGACAATAATGGGATCATTGCATTACAGGGCACTCTTCGGAATAGCTATAGTGCTGTTTATTATCACATTCGTATCCAATCTGATAACACAGTTCATTTTAGAGAAAGGGAAGAGACAATGATTACAAGAAGAATAAAAGAAATTGTCAGCATCAATCTGCTCCGTCTGCTTATTTCTGTCAGCATCATGTTCCTCCTCTTATTCCTCTATCTGATATTCTCCAAGGGCATGGGGGTGATTGACTGGGCATTTTTAAGCCAGAAACCCCTTAACGGCATGACAGAGGGCGGTATATTCCCCGCAATACTGGGGACAATGTATCTTACAGTGATGTCTCTTGTTATTGCATTCCCTCTGGGGGTGATGGCTTCTGTGTATCTGGCTGAATACGGAAAGCCGAGATGGATCATGACAGTGATAAGAACAGCAATCAATACACTGGCCGGAGTGCCTTCAATAGTCTACGGTCTGTTCGGTCTGGCAATATTCGTCAATATGTTCAATATGGGGGTATCCATTCTCTCCGGCTCACTGACACTGGCAATACTGATACTCCCCATAATAATCAATGCATCTGAAGAGGCAATAAAGCAGGTCCCTTCAGGGTTCAGGGAAGCAGCATTCGCTCTGGGTGCAACAAAACGGCAGGTTATCATGAAGGTGATCCTCCCTGCTGCACTGCCCAATATACTGACAGGGGCAATCATTTCAGTCGGCAGGGCTGCCGGGGAAACAGCCCCGATACTTTTTACAGCTGCAACATTCTATACAGGGAAACTGCCGCAGTCAGTTATGGATGAGGTGATGGCATTGCCCTATCACATATATGCCCTGATGACAGAGGGCACTGCCCCTGACAAGCAGGTACCGATTGCATACGGGACAGCCGTTATTCTCCTGCTGCTTGTGCTTGGAATTAATACTGCGGCAATTATTATAAGATACAGAATGAGGAGGACAAAGCAATGGTAGATAAAGTTTGCAGTGAATACTGTATAAGCACGGATAAACTGAATCTGTGGTTTGGAGACAATCACATACTCAAGGATATATCATTCAATGTGCCCAGCCGGAAGGTCAATGCAATAATAGGTCCCTCGGGATGCGGAAAATCCACTTTACTGAGATGCTTCAACAGGATGAATGACCTCAGTGGCGCGAGGATTCAGGGTGATATATATCTTGACGGCAAGGATATATACAAGGACAAGATTGATGTGTATGATCTGAGGATGCGTGTCGGAATGGTCTTTCAAAAGCCCAATCCATTCCCCAAATCCATTTATGAGAATGTTGCATTCGGTCTGAGGATAAAGGGCATCCGAAGCAAGCATAAGATCAATGAGAAGGTAGAAAAGAGCTTGAAGGATGTCTGGCTATGGAATGAAGTGAAGGACAGGCTCTATGACTCTGCTTTTGAACTCTCGGGCGGTCAGCAGCAGCGCCTCTGCATTGCCAGGGCAATGGCGACAGACCCCGAGATCGTGCTTCTTGACGAACCCACATCAGCACTTGACCCCAAATCAACAGGCAAGATAGAAGAGCTGGTGGTTGAACTGAAGAACAATGTCACACTGCTCATAGTAACCCATAATATTGCACAGGCCGGAAGAATATCGGATTACACGACATTCCTCTATATCGGTGAACTGATTGAATTCGGTGAAACCAAGAAGGTGTTCACAGTGCCTGAAGACAGAAGAACTGAACAGTATCTGACAGGGCAATTCGGATGACAATGAACATATCACGCTCTTTCTCCAAAGAGAAGGGACTGCTGTCTGCAGTCCCTTACCTATTGAAATCATGTCTTGTTCCCCTTAGAATAAGACAAAAGGAGGAGAAATGAAAATAATGCACATATCGGATATACATAAGACAGGCAGCTTCTTTGTCAAGGAGTGGGGTGAGAAGATAAAGCAATGCATAGAGAATGAGTCGCCGGAGCTTGTAATAGTAACAGGAGATATTACGGACAATGGCTTTCTCTATGAGTATGAGGAAGCCAAAAGCTTCCTTGACAGCCTCAATGCGGCAAATATGCTTGTTGTGCCCGGCAATCATGATTCGCGCAATGGCGGCTATCTGATATTTGAGGAATTCTTCAAAACACGGTATCCTCTCTTTGAGAATGAGCAGGTTATTGTACTGGGCATTGATTCATCGGAGCCTGACCTGGATGACGGTCATATAGGCAGGGCAAATTATAAATATATTGAAGACAGGCTAAAGGACAATGAGGACAAGATAAAGATCATTGCTCTCCATCATCATCTCATACCGATACCGGGAACAGGCAGGGAGCGCCATATACCTGTTGACAGCGGTGATTTCCTCAAATTGATAGATGAACTGGGAATAGACTTTGTACTGTCGGGACATAAGCATTACCCGTGGATATGGCGCCTGGAAGAAACATATTTTATAACAGCCGGGACTGCTGCAACAAAACGCCTGAAGGGCAGGAGTTTCCCCTCTTACAATATGCTTGAGATAAAGGAGAACAATGTGGAGATAAATGAGATTAATGTTATTACCGGTGAAACAAAATTAACCCTCAATAAGGAATGGAATGGAGGCAAAGATGCTCAGTAATAGAACCGATGAACTCAAAAAGAGCCTTGTGGAATATACTTCACATATTGAAAACATGATATCTATAAGTATAAAGGGGCTGCTTAAGAAGAATGGTGATGTGCTGGATAAGATACTTGATATGGAGGATACTGCAAACAGATATGAGGTGGATATTGAAGATGACTGTATCACGATTATTGCTCAATTCCAGCCAATGGCAAAAGACCTCAGGTCAATACTGACAATACTGAAGATGAGCAATGATCTGGAGAGGATGGGGGATCATGCAGTCAATCTCTCACAGCATTCCTCATACATAATAGACAAGGAGCCGATCAAACCATTTATTGATCTGCCGCGTATGGCTGACCTGACCATAGACATGGTCAAGAACAGCATCAATTCATTTCTCAAGGAGAATGCCGCGCTTGCAGATCAGGTGCTTCAGTCAGACAATGCTGTTGATGATCTGCGGGATAAGATAGTGAGGGAACTCATTGAATGCATGATAGATGATTCGCGGACAATTGAGAGAGCTCTGCACCTGATTGAGATTGCCCGTAATCTGGAGCGTATTGCTGATCTTGCGACCAATATTGCAGAGGACACCATATATGTTGTCCGGGGTAAAAACATCAAGCATAATATTGAACAGGACGATTGACGGCCACAAATATAATTTTTTGATTAAGCCAAGAAAAACCCATTATAATAAATACTTGTTCTATATAGTATTATAGATTTAGGTATTGACTTCTATTGTATCAAGAGTCATTAAAATCAATGATGATTCTTATCAGAGGGTGTGTACTCCTTGCTTGAAAGCTTTTTATTCTTATATGCATCAATGATTTCTTCAACAGTACCGTCAGCACCGCGTATGACCTCAATGCCCATCTGCTGGAAATATGCAATAGCCCGTGCACCTACACCCCTGACAATCAGTTTGTCAACATTCTTCTGGGAGAGATATGTGGGCATATCCCCCGGTTTGTGGGAATCAAGAGGATTTTCCTCTACTTCAATAAAATGCTTGCCATTATCATCAATCTCTATAAAGGCGAAATAGGGTGTCCTGCCGAAATGTTCACTGATTGTTGATTCATGTCCTTGATTTTGAGCAACAGGAATTGATATCTTCATTCTTCCTCCTTAAGTTAGTGCTATATAAATAGAATAATTCATTAAAACACAATGTCAAGAATCAATATTCACTAATTTTCTAAATGCATTAAAGATGAAGCTTATAAGCACTGCTTTCATCATATACCCGGCAAAAATGGCAATCCCCGTATTGAAAATTTATTTAAGGGACGGAGGTTGAAGATATCAAAGATCTCAGGGCGAGGACACAACTTCCTAAATAAATAGACTTGTTCTGATAAGAGCTTTTTTCTCATAAGGAATAAAAATCAACCGCAATGATCATCATCCAATTAAAAAGGCGAAAACATATGTTTGAAATCTTTTAAGTAGTACATTGTTTTAAGTCAAAAAAAGTGATATGACTTTTAGCGCTTGAAAAAATGTCTAAAAAACAGCAAAAGAGCGTATTTTGCGTTTTGGTTCTTGGATAGCATGCGTATTGCTCAACTTTCATTAAAATGAAACAACCGATAATAATGCAGCAGAATGGTTGTAACAATATTTATTATGGCACTTATACAGGAAAATATAATATATTGAAAAAATCTTTGATATATTCAACCTCCGTCCCTTCATGTCAGTCAATTACAATAAATTTCATGAATTTTTTATTATGGAGGATGAAAATGATGCCCGGGCGGGGTGCGGTGAGTTTTCTTCCATCAGGTGTATAGATGTCTGAACCGGTTCTTATAATCTGTGACAATTGGTCAATATGCATTATTCTTGTGTAATTCTTGTCGGAATGCATACTGCTGTTTACTCCGGACTGTTGATGATTGGGGAAGAGGTCTGACCATTTGAACCGGGAGGGATAGATATATGATGCATTATTGGAAGGATCTGCAAATGATATGAAGAATAGTGAATCATTGGGCAAGAAGAGCATTGTCTGAATTGTATTGTAATTGGATACTGATGTCATGATACTCCACATCTTTACAGATGTCATAATGGAGTCGGAATTCACTGAATCCAATACCTCCTGATAGCGCGGGTCTTCCGGCGGACGCGTGTAATTGACCTCCTCGTGATTGAGCATAAGCAGATAGTACGGGTAGAAATTGTGATCATCAATACTGAGCCGGAAGGTGTCAGCAGATTCATTGGGGCATTCTATTACAGCTGCACTGATGTGGGCAGAATCCGCATAAGGCTTTATTGTATGACAGAGCCATGAACCGGGATTATTATGCTCTTTGCAGAGAGTGAATGCATCCCGGAAATCAATTGAGTCATTCCCGTCATAATCACCTGTCTCCAGTATCATTCTCTGCGAGATGAGGAATGGGGTGAATGCAGGCGAGTAATTGGTGTTGTTTCTGTGATAACCGACATTGACCTCTGTTACAGTCATATCAGAGTTCATGCCTGAGAGCGGTGTGATAATGCCGGGGTATGAGAAACATAGCCATTCATTGGCTGAATCCGGGTCAAATGTCATAATCATTGCATTAGCAAGCATATTATCCGTATGGGAATAATCCAGATTCCTCGCCATAATAATATTGCCCCTGATGAGTGAGTCACTCTCAGTAGGCCTGCCCCATGCTGAAAGAGATGAACATCCGAATGCCCCTTTCTTTGATTTGCTGTATAAGAAATCTATGTCCACAATGGCATTGGCAATAAGTATGTCTGTTGAATCAAGATCTCTGCCCAATGTGTCAATATAGATGCTTGAGCCGGAGCCCTCTATTCCGTCAATAACAGCTCCCGCTTCTTCACAGTACAGGTCAGGTACAGTGAAATCATTCCAGAAATTGGAATAGATAAAGTTATAGGCAGTTACGGAAAGTCCCAATCCATTGAAGAGATAATCAATGAAGAATTCCGGTATTCTGCTGTTCAATGCATATCCGTGACCATAACCCATCTCATAATTGCTGCCCCATACATTGAGTACTTCACAACCATTGATTGTATCCAGTGAACTGTTCTGCGCATAGATGCCAATTGAACAAATGATAATGAGCATGATAAAAAATCTTTTCATTGTTCATTCCAATATGATAAATTTATCATTTACAGTGCCATTGTCTAAACGGAATTGTATGAAATAGATGCCGGGGATAATATCATTGATTTCAAAATCCAAATTCCCAAGATTACCGTTATAAAGAGTTTTTATAAGAGAACCGGTT